>NZ_VCQZ01000018.1 GCF_005938195.1 Paenibacillus thermoaerophilus | reverse complement strand
CCGCCTCCGGCTCCTCCAGAAAATTATGTCATAGCTACATGACTTATCCATCTTTCAGGATGGTCGATGGTTGAAAATCTAAGAACGAGTGAGAAAACGCGAGAAAACATTAAATAATAGTGGGAGGAGATCTTATCTCCTCCTAATTTGTGTTGCTGTTGTTCCTCTTCTTTCTGAAACTGTAATTTCCAGAAAATACATACTTTTATTCAAAAAACCACCTCCGTTCTGTGCCTTTCGCGCCTAGTAATATATCCCATAACATTAGTAGTTATTCACTATTCAAATCTGGGGGCGTTTGTATAATACTAGAAACGGAAAGAGCAAATACCATTATCTAGGAGGAGGATAACGATGAAGAAGTATCTTCTCCATATTTTTCCCGGAGCGGATCGGCCAGCATCTGCCGTGAGAGGCCATCTCCCCTCGGGGGAGATTCTCTAAAAAAGAGTTTACACAAAATCCTTGACAGACCCCTGACGCCCGTATTCTACGGGCTTTCTTCGTTATAAAAACGGATATGTTCCTCAATGCGTCTTTGTGCTACACAACGCCTACCGCAAACCAGATCCCAGAAACGGGAACGGCGGACGCTCGATCTCCCTCATTCCGATCACGTCCCGGTAAAGCTTTCGCCTTATCCAGATCGCGAACGTCCAGACTGACAGGATGGATGCCCTGTCTTCAAACAAGCGCTAAGGTCACAATAATCCGGCTCTTTCCACACATTTCCTCTATACCGGACAAACTCCTGCTTTCTATAATCGAGCCATCATGGCACAGCGCCGATTGGAGGGGGAGCATGAACGATTCGAGGAGGGGGTGGATGCGCATGTGGAGAATGGTCAGCGCCGTTGTGGCCGTCGCAATGATGGCCTTCCTTTTTCCGGCCAAGAGCGAAGCCGCTTATTTTCCGCCGGGCTCGCCGGGAGCAGGGGGGATGGAGGACATCGTTCTCATTTACAGCGGTTATTACAATCCGGCCAACTACGGCGGGGAAGACATTTCAGCATGGCCGGAGGAACAGTTCAAGCCGTATACCGCGTTTTTGAACGAACAGGGGCAACGGGAGGCGGTGTTTTTCCGCGATTATTTGTTCCTGGGCTTAAACGGTCCGAACGGACGGAGCTATCACCGGGAAACCGATCCGGCCAAGTCCGGGTTGAAGGCGGATTGGGACTGGTTCTTGAACCGTATTTTCACCTCTGAGATGAAACAGTTGAAAGCCTTGAACGAGCAGACGAAAGCAACGGCGAACGCGCTGGGACAGCCCGGCCTCCGTAACAACGTCGTCATTATGGTGCCGTTCGCCAATAGCAATGTAACCCAATTCGGCGATATCGACGGGGACGGTGTGAGCGAGAACCTGACGACGCTCAGCGGCAGGAAAAAAGTGACGCGGTGGTACATCGATCAAGCGGTCAGCCGATTCAACCAGGCCGGCTACTCCCATCTGACGCTGAAAGGCTTTTACTGGCTGAAGGAGGATCTGGATACAACCATTGCGGATGAAGTGAATCTGGTCAAGGACACCGCTTCTTATATCCACGGCAAAGGCAACTACGTCTTTTGCTGGATACCGTGGTCCCAAGCGTATGCCGCCACGCAGTGGGCGCAGTACGGTTTTGATTTCGCTATTTTGCAGCCGAATCACTTCGTCAACCGCGACGATACGACCACACCCGAGACGATCAAAAATTCCGCAGCGAAATCGGCCAACGCGGGGATGGGGGTCGAGATCGAATTCGACGGTCAAATTTTCCGCTCCGACAAGTACCGGGAACGGTTCTACGATTATTTGAACGGCGGCGTCGAATACGGCTACATGAACAATTCCATTCTCGGGTACTACCAGGACGTCCGGGGCATGTACGAACTTTACCGGAACAACCTGACCGGATATCGGATTTACAAGGATTTGTACAACTTCGTCAAAGGAACGTACCTCACGGACCGCGAAGTCTCGACGATGTTGAACCCCTTCGAATCGACGCGCTTCCCCAGCAGTTCGAGCGTGACGACGGCGACCGCCTCCAGTCCGCACGTACAGGGAAACGCCTCGATGCAGGCCTCGTTTGGCTTGTATGCCACCAGCGTCCTCACCGGCAATTATGGCAGCGACTTCACGATCCGTAACTGGTCGGGCTTCGACACATTCCGGATCGATGTCTACAATCCCCAGACCGTTCAAGGAGCGGTAACGGTCATCGTCGGAGACGCGAACGGGAACCAGCACTACCGTTACGCCAGTTTGTATCGCAGCAGTTGGACGACGGTGCGGATTCCGATATCCGACCTTGCCGCTGGCGCCAACGGGTCTCCCGAGGAACCGGGCACCGTTCCGATCGACGTCCGCAACATCGCCTATATCAAGTTGGTGCAGCGGAATAACGGCAATTATCTCCCGCTCCCGAACACCTATTATTTTGACAACATGCGGCTCGTCGAACATGACGGCGTCAGGTTGAACGATCTGGAATGGCAGACGTTCGGCACCAACGGGTCCGTTACGCTGACGAAGACGAGCACGACGATCCGGGAGCAAAATACGGCGATGCAGGCCAATTTCGGACTCTACAGCACGTCGATCGCGAGTCTCCAAGCGCCCGCGCATTTCAAAGAAACCGATTGGAGGAACCAGCAAGCCTTTAAAGCGGATATCTATAATCCGAACGGGAGCGCCATGAATTTGGGCATCAAGTTCACCGACAGCACCAACTTGACGTACTACAAACGGGTCACGCTGCAGCCGGGAAAATGGAACACCGTACAAGTGAATCTGGCGGACGTGGCGGCGGGGGCGAACGGGACTCCCGGGGAAGGAACTTCTTCCGCGCTGAACCTGCAGCATATCAAGCAGGTAGATTTCTACCAGCGCAACAACGGCGATTATTTGGCGCTTCCGAATCATCTCTATATCGACAATATCAGATTGGGCGTATGGGAGCCTTAAGTTGGCGGAAACAGCCCCATAGAATAACGTCCCTCCTCATCGGACAGACGGGAACGAGTTCCTGCTGTCGTGGGGAGGGATTTTTTTATGGGTCCGTCCGCATGTCACAAAATTACTTGTTTTTATACGTTCTTCCTCTATTATGCATCCGGGCAGGCCGCTACAATGAGGGTGCGTAATCCAAAAGGACGATCCGAGAAGGGAGCCCAGCATGAAGCCGGAACAATTGACGTTGGAGCAAAAAGTGGGGCAACTGTTTGCGCTCACGCATAAAGGTCCGGAGATGTCGGAGCAATCGCGGCAGTTGATCCAAGAGAAGCAGATCGGCGGCATTTTTCTGAATATCGACAGTCTTCGCACCCCGGAGCAGGTGCACCGGCTGACGTCGGAACTGCAGCAAGCCGCGCTGCAAAGCGGTCCCGGCATCCCGCTGTTCATCTCGGCGGATTTCGTGGCGGGGGCGGGCTGCAAGCTGCAGGGCGGAGCCGTGCATTTTCCGAAAAACCGCGCGATCGGGGCCGCCGGTGACGAGAAGCTTGCGTACGAAGCCGGGACAATCACCGCGTTGGAATCGCTGGCGATGGGCGTTAATTTCAACTACAGCCCGGTCGTCGACATCAACAACAATCCCCGCAACCCGGTGATCGGCACGCATTCGTTCGGCGACGACCGGGAGCTCGTCGCCCGGCTCGGGGCGGCTGCGATTCGAGGCTATCAGGACAACGGCCTGATCGCCACGGCCAAACATTTTCCGGGCCACGGGGACACGCAGGTCGATTCCCATTACGATCTGCCCGTGCTGGAGTTCGACCGTCAGCGGCTGGAGCAGTTTGAGCTGTACCCGTTCCGACGGGCGATCTCGGCCGGGGTGGAAGCGGTCATGGTCGGGCATATTGCCGTTCCCGCGCTGGACCCGTCGGGCAAGCCCGCTTCCTTGTCTTACGCGGTGACGACGGAGTGGCTTCGCAACCGCATGGGCTTCCGGGGGATGATCGTCACGGACGGGCTGTCCATGAAAGGCATAACCAATACGTACACGATGGAGGAGGCGTGCGTCCTCGCGCTTGAAGCCGGGGCGGATATTTTGCTCGCCACCGCGCGTTCGCACGAAGAGGCGCTTTCGATGGTGGACGCCGTGCTTGGCGCCGTCAGAAGCGGACGCCTTCCGGAGCGGCGGATCGACGAATCGGTGCGCCGCATTCTGGATACGAAGCGCAAGTACGGCCTTGCCCCCGAATCGTTCCGCATCCGGCCGTTTCAGCCGGACGCGCTGAATGCGCCCGAGTTCCATGCGGTCAGCTTGAACATCGCGCGCAGAGCCGTGCGAACCGTCGGTTCCGTGCCGGCGGGGCTGTCCGGCGAATTCAAGTCGGCCCCATGGATTCTGGTGCGGGACAAAAGTCTGGACCGCTTTGCGGCACTGTGGAGATCGGCCGCCGCGGACACGGCCGAAGAGAAGATCATGGACGGTCCGGAGGACTTGACCAACCTCCCCGAATGGGTCCGACCGGACGATCCGCGCCCCGTCTTGCTCGCCGTGCACCATAACAAGCCTTTGGACGATCGCCTGCTACGAAGCATCCGCGAACTGCGCGAACGCGATCCGGACCGGACGTTTTATTTGATCCATTTCGGATCGCCGTACGATTTCCTGTCGCTGCCGGGGATCTCGGGGCTGTCGCTGGCGGACAAGGCCCCTTCGCTGCAGCAGGCCGCGTTCGAGGCGCTGCTCGGTCACAATATTACCGACATTTGAACGGTTTTCATCTGGCGAAACCGCAGCGGTGTTCCTACAATGAAGCCAAAGCAAACACGATTCCTTTCGGCAGGCAGGTGACAGCATGAGGTCGGCGCTGGTTAACGGGCTGAAGTACATCCGCACGGAGTGGCTGCTGTACTTGTTTCTATTGCCAGGATTGATCTATTTCGTTTTGTTCAAATACGTCCCCATGTACGGGGTCATCATCGCTTTTCAGGATTACAGCCCGTTTCTCGGCCTGACGGGAAGCGAGTTTGTGGGCTTTAAGCATTTCGAGCGTTTCTTCACGGACGACGAATTTTTCACCGTGTTCCGCAACACGCTGCTGATCAGCGTCTACAAGCTGTTCTGGGGGTTCCCCGCCCCGATCGCGCTCGCGCTTATGCTGAACGAGGTCCGGGTCAACTGGTTCAAGCGGACGGCGCAAACGTTGTTTTACATTCCGCACTTTTTCTCCTGGGTCATCTTCGGCGGCATTGTCATCAACGTGCTTTCGGGCACGGGGCTGGTCAACAACATTCTCGTTTATTTCGGGTTCGAGCCGATTTTGTTCATGGGGGAGAAGGCCTACTTCCGGACGATTCTGGTTGCGACCGATATCGTCAAAGAATCCGGCTGGGCATCCATCATCTATCTGGCGGCGATCGCCGGCGTCGACTCGACGCTTTATGAGGCGGCCCGCATGGACGGAGCGAAGAAGCGCCACGAAATTTGGCATATCACGCTCCCGAGCATCCGCAGCACGATCCTGATCCTGTTCGTGCTTCAGCTCGGCAACATATTGGAGCTGGGCGTCCAACAGGTGTTCATGCTGTATAACCCGGTGGTGTACGAGGTGGGCGACATTATCGACACGTACGTCTATCGGGTCGGCTTGACCGAGCAGAAATACAGCTTCGCCACCGCCGTCGGCCTGTTCCAATCGACCGTGGGGCTTATCCTCATCCTAATCTCGAACAGAGCGGCGAGACGATACGGAGGTGGTCTCTGGTGAGCCGTGCGTCTGTCGGGGAGAAATTGGGAAGCGGGCTGAATTACTTGCTGCTGGCCGCTTTCGGACTGCTGACCTTGTTTCCGTTTCTGCATGTGCTGGCGCAATCGCTGAGCAGCCATACGGCGGTCGTCTCGAACCGCGTGTCGATATATCCGATCGATTTTCAGACGGAAGCGTACAAGCTGCTTTTTCAGGACGACGCTTTTTACAGGGCATTCGGCGTGTCGGCCATGCGAACCGTGCTCGGGACGGCGCTCAACATGGCGCTGACGTGCCTGATGGCGTACCCGTTGTCGCGGCGAACGTTAAAAGGACGCGGCTTCGTGATGGGAATGGTCGTCTTCACGATGCTGTTCAGCGGCGGCATGATTCCGAGCTTCCTGCTGCTGAAAGAATTAAAGCTGTTAAACACGTTTTTCGCGTTGATTTTGCCATCCGCGATCAGCGCCTTCAACCTGATTTTGCTGAAAAACTTTTTCGAATCGATCCCTTCCAGCCTGGACGAATCGGCCAAAATGGACGGAGCCGGGCACGGGACGATCCTGACGCGCATATACATTCCGCTTTCGCTCCCGGCGATCGCCACGCTTACGCTGTTTTATGCCGTCATGCATTGGAACAGCTACTTCGACGCCGTCATGTACATCAACAAGGCGGAGCTTAACCCGCTGCAAGTGTACTTGCGGAATTTGATCGTGCAGAACGAATCCAACATCGAACTGACGAACAATATGGGCTTGTTCCTCGTCGCGCCGGAGACGCTCAAGGCGGCCACGATTATGGCCAGCGTCCTGCCGATGATCATCCTGTATCCGTTTCTGCAAAAGTTTTTCGTGAAAGGGGTGATGCTCGGGGCGGTCAAGGAATAGGAGAACCGTCTGACACCGTTCGGATTCGCGCTCGTATCCCGGGAAAGGCAGAAGTTTCGATCAAGTATGCTTAAACCGAAAAAGGGGAGGGAAAACGGCAATGAAAAAAACGTTAGCCTGGTGCACGGCTTCGGCGCTGGTTTTGTCGCTTGCCGCGGGTTGCTCTTCGGGCAACCCGGCTACCGAAGGGGAAACGCCGGCGGCGGGGGAACAATCCCAACCGCCCAAAGAAGAAAAACCCCCTGTCGTCAAAGTGTTTATGATGGGCGGGCTGAAGTTCCCCGACGGCGAAACGATCAACGACAACCCGTGGACGAAGCTGCTGGAAAAAGAAACGAAGATCGATCTCGAAATCGAATACGGCCCGGCAACGCCGGAAGATTTCATCAGCAAGCTGAATTTGAAATTCGCCTCGGGCGACATTCCGGACTTTTTCGTTATCCCCGACTCCAGCCAAGCTTGGCTGATGGACAACGCCAAACAAGGCGCGCTGATGGCGCTGGACGACAAAATCGGCAATTATCCGAATTTGAAAAACAATGTGTTCCCGGAAGCCTGGGAAGCGGCGAAATACAACGGCAAAATCTACGCCATCCCCGTTCTGAACGACGGAAACCGCGGCACGAATAACATCTATATCCGCAAGGACTGGCTGGAGAAGCTGAAGCTGGAAGTGCCGAAAACGCTGGATGATTTCGTCAAGGTAGCGAAAGCGTTCCGCGACAGCGATCCGGACGGCAACGGGAAACCCGATACGTACGGCATGATCGCCTACGACAGCATGAGAGGCTGGTCGAGTCTGTTCGGCGCCTTCGGCGTCATCCCGGATTATTGGATCGTCAAAGACGGCAAAATCGTGCAATCGGACATTCAGCCCGAGATGAAGGAAGCGCTTGCGTACATCCGCAAGCTGCATCAGGATAAAGTGCTGGACAACGAATGGCCGCTGACCAAAGTGAAGGCGTACAACGAGAAGGTGAGCAACAACAAGGCCGGCTTGTACGAAGGGTCGTGGGCGGCGACGCGCAGCGAGATCCTGACCAGCAAGCAAAACGATCCGAATGCCCAATGGATCGTGATCGAGCCTCCGGTCGGCCCGAACGGCAAGCAAGGGGTGGCGGGGGGCCCGTTGTACAAATCGTTCGCCGTCGTGACGAGCGCGTCCAAAAATCCCGATGCCGTCCTGAGAATGCTCGACTGGCTGGCCATCCAGGAGAACCTCGACAAGTTCGTCTTCGGCTTCGACCAATACGGCGAAAACTTCATGTACACGAAAAAAGACGGCAAGCTGCAGCTCAACTTCGAAAACCACAACAAATACGGCTACCGTCAACAACTGATGTTCATGCAGCCAAAAGAACTGAATACGAAAAAGATGGAGTCGCTCGGGGCGGAGTTCAATCTCGTCGAAAATATCAACTTCTCCGTGAAATACGGCATCGCCAACGCGTTTACAGGGGCGCCGACGCCTTCGATGATCGAAAATTTGTCCGCCCTGCGCAAATTGCGGGATGAAACGTTCACCAAAATCATCATCGGCGAACTCCCGATCGACGCATTTGACAAATTTGTTTCGGATTACAATGCAAAAGGCGGAGAAAAAATCCAAAAAGAAGTCGAACAATGGTATACTGGGAAAGGCAAGTAATACCAAAGACATGACAAACGGTGATTGACGTGAAAGCGAACAAGACTCCGATAATCGGAAAGCGCACCATCAAGACGAAGCTGATGATGTTCGTGGTGGGCAGCCTTGTTCTCTTCGCGGCGGTCACCTTTTCGCTTATCGTCTGGTTTCAGAACGTGCTGGAGGATAAAATCCGCCAGTCGGCGCAACAGGCGGTCGGCACCGTAACCGGCAACGTGGACATGTTCATGCGCAACGCCATCAAGCTGTCGGAGTCGATTGCCGCCGACGACGGCTTGCTCAGACTGCTGCGGGACAACCGCGATTTCCGGTCGCCTAACGCGTTATGGCCGCTTATCGAGCTGCTGAATGCGTTGAAATCGTTTTCCGTCATCAATCCCTATATCGATTCGATCGGCATCTACAATCAATATTCGAACAAGGCGCTGACGACCAAGGACGGCATTTATTCCGTTCCTTCCGGGGTGACGCCTTCCTGGTTGGAAGTCGTGAAATCCTACAAAGGAACGCCTTACGTCGGGGTGGGGCTGGACTATACGGCTCCGGTCTACTCGGAGAGCCGCGGCCTAACCTTGACGATCGCCCGGCTGCTGCGGTCGGCGTGGCAAGGAGACGGGGCCGACGTGCTGTTCATCAACATGGCCAATTCCGTATTCCGCCAGTTGACGGGCGAGAGCGAGCTTTGGCCCGGGACGGGAATCGTCGTGTTCGACGAGTCCGGCAGCGTCGTCTACCATCAAGGAACCGGAGCGTTCACGGAAGCCGTCCGGAGCGGCACGGCCGTGTCGTACTTCGGGGCGGACGGCCCGGTTTACGAAACCGTGACGCTCGGCGGCACCCCCTATTTGCTGGCCGGTGAGAAATCGGAGATTACCGGCTGGAATACGGCGATGTTTATCCCGCAGCGAGAGATTATGAAGGATATCGACCGGATGAAGCGGCTCGTGATGGTGGTGCTCGCGGGCGTATTTCTCGTGTCGTTTCTGTTGTTTTCCATTCTGTACGTGCAAATCTTCACGCCCATCCGCCAACTGATCGGCAGCATCCGCCGGGTGGAGAGCGGGGCGGGCTTTACGCCGATGCCGATCTCCCGCATGGATGAGCTCGGATACTTGCAGCAGCGCTTCAACGATATGATGGTGAACGAGCAACGGATGCGGAAGGCGATCTACGAGCAGGAGCTCCGCAACAAAGAAGTCGAATTGAAGCTTTTGCAATCGCAGATGAATCCGCATTTTCTGTACAATACGCTGGATTCGATCTACTGGGCGGCCGAAGAGTCGGGCAACCGGGAAGTGAGCGACATGGTGCTCGATTTGTCCCGGTTTTTCCGCTTGAGCCTCAGCCGCGGAAAAGACTTCGTCACCGTCCGGGAGACCGTGGAGCATCTCAAAACGTACATTCGCATCCAACAATTCCGGCATACCGGAAAATTTGCGGTGGAGTGGATGACGGACGATTCCATGATGGAATTAAAAGTGATCAAGCTGATGCTGCAGCCGCTGGCGGAAAATGCCATCGTGCACGGGATGGAGGCTTTGGCCGATGTGTGCAAGCTGACGATCCGGATCGTCCCCGACGGGCCGTGGGCGGTGTTCGAGGTTTCCGACACCGGAATCGGGATCGAGCCCGGCAAGCTGCGGGAGTTGATAGCGGAGATCGAGCAGCGTCAGGATATCGGCAGACGCACGTACGGATTAAAAAATTTGTACCAGCGTCTTCGCCTCGTCTACGGGGACGATATGCGGTTCGACATCAGCGGAGAACCTTTCAAGGGTACGACGGTTACGATTCGAATATCCTTGTCGCGCTTGGAGGAACGGCCGCATGAACATGAAGGTGATGATCGTTGAAGATGAGCCGAGGGTCCGCAAGGGGCTCTCCGAGGCGGTGGAATGGGAAGCCCACGGCATGGAGCTGGTGGCGGCGGCGGAAAACGGCCTCGACGGCTACCAGTTGTTCTGCCGGTTCAAGCCCGACTTGATTCTGGTGGACGTGCGCATGCCGGTTATGGACGGCTTGTCGATGACGGAGAAAGTGCTGGAGGAGCAGCCGAATACGATCGTCATCGTGCTGACGGGGTATGACGAGTTCGAATACGCGCAGAAGAGCATCCGCCTCGGCGTCCGCAATTACGTGCTGAAGCCGGTGGGTAAGCAGTTGCTGCTAGAGGAATTGCTGGCCGCTCGCGAGGCGTGGATAAAAGAACGGGAGCGCAATCACGATACGGAGCGGTTGCGCGAACAGATGGAGCGGCAGCTTCCCGTGTTGCGTTCCGCCTTCCTGGAGGATTGGCTGACCGGGACGGAATATGCCGCGGAGCAATTGGAAGAAAAGATGTCCTTCCTGAACCTGCCGCTGAAGCCGGGCGATCCGGCGTCGGTTGCGGTGTTCGAGCTGGACGCCGACCGTTCCGTCCGTCCGGAGGACCTGCACCTGTATCAATTCGCGCTTCATAATATCGTGTCCGAATTGTCGAGCCGATGCGGCGCGGCCCATATGCGGGGCAACGGCCAACAAACGGTTGTCGTCTATCAGACCGCCGCGGGCCATACGTTAAACGACATGTTGCAATGGGCCGAGAAGACGAAAAACGAAGCGGTCCGCTTCCTGAAGCTGTCGGTTACGGTTGGCGTAAGCAGACGTGTCCTTCCGCTCGAGCAAGTTCCCGAGCTGTTCCGGGAAGCGCAGCAGGCGCTCCGCTTGAAGCTGTCACTTGGCTCCGGGCACGTGCTGGTCGACGATCTCGGCCCGCCCGCCTCGGAGCAGCTTCCGCTGCCGACCGATTCGGATTTGGCGCTGCTTGTGCATGGCGTGGAATTAAACGACGAGCTCCAGTTGGAGCGGATCTTTAACGAATTTTTCCATAAGGTCAAACGGATGAATCCGCCTCACCGGTATCCGGAGGAACTGTTTTTTCCGTTTGCCGGCCTTTATGTGTCGTTGGCGCACCGGTTGGGCAAAGGCGTCCGGTCCGCGCTGAGCGACAAGGAGTACGCGCTGTTCCGCTCCCCCGAGCAATTCGCCAGTCTGG
This sequence comes from Paenibacillus thermoaerophilus, assembly GCF_005938195.1. GTDB lineage: Bacteria > Bacillota > Bacilli > Paenibacillales > Reconciliibacillaceae > Paenibacillus_W > Paenibacillus_W thermoaerophilus. The sequence continues at coordinate 57,343 of NZ_VCQZ01000018.1, read as the reverse complement.
ACGACATGCGCGATTGGCTGACCGAACGGTTCAAGGCGTTGAGCCGGAGCTACGAGAAATACCGGAAAGGACGCAAAGTGAAGCTGATCGAGGCCGTGATGGACTATGTCGAAGCGCATATTTTCGACAACATTACCCGGGAGGATGCGGCGGAACATATTCACATCAATTCTTCCTATTTAAGCCGGCTGTTCCGGGAAGTGACCGGCGAAGCCTTCTCCGACTTCGTCCTCAGGAAAAAGATGGAGAAGGCGATCAGCCTGCTTCAGAACGAACAGGCGCTGGTGTACGAAGTGGCGGACCGCCTCGGTTACAAAGACTCGAGCTATTTCGCCAGAGTGTTCAAGAAGTACACGGGACGAAGCCCGTCCGATTTCAGTTGATCGCAGGCTTGGTTATCGCTATATGGTCGGCCGATATAGGGTCGATCGAATCTATAACAGGGGGCAAAATGGAAATGAACGGCGAGTACAGGGCAGACTTGGTCATCGTGGGCGGAGGAACCGGCGGATGCGCGGCCGCGCTGGCGGCATGCCGAACCGGCAAAACCGTCGTCATGACGGAAGAAACGGAGTGGATCGGCGGGCAACTGACAAGCCAGGCGGTCCCTCCCGACGAGCACCAATGGATCGAGCATCACGGCTGCACGCGCAGTTACCGGCAGTTCCGGGAAGGAGTCCGCCGATATTACCGCACGCATTTTCCATTGACGGCGGACGCACGGCTCAAGCCTCTGCTGAATCCGGGCAACGCGATTGTCAGCCGGATCAGCCATGAGCCGAGGGCGGCGCTGGCCGTCCTGCACGAAATGCTCGCACCGTACATCCACAGCGGGAAGCTGCGCATTTTGTACGGCGTGCGCGCGGAAAGCGCGGAAGCGGACGGCGACCGGGTGCGGGCCGTTACCGTCCGCCATGTGGAATCCGGGGAGAGGTTCGTCTTAAGCGCGCCTTATTTTCTGGATGCGACGGATTGCGGGGACGTCCTGCCGCTGACGGGCACGGAATACGTAACGGGCGCCGAGTCGAGGAGCGACACCGGCGAGCCGCACGCGGTGGACGGGCCTGCTCTGCCGATGGATATGCAGGCGTTCACCTACTGTTTCGTCGTGGATGATCTGGAAGGCGAGGACCACACGATTGAGAAGCCCGAGGATTACGAATTTTGGCGCGGCTACCAAGCGGATTTTTGGCCGGGCCGCCTGCTGAGTTGGACCGCGGTCAAACCGTCCACGCGGGAACCGAGGGAATATACCTTGTTCCCGCGAGGCGACTTGTTTCCGCTGTGGGTATACCGCCGCATTATCGACAAAAGCTTGTTCGAACCCGGGACGTTCGCCAGCGACATGACCGTTGTGAATTGGCCGCAGAACGACTACTGGCTCGGGCCGGTCATCGATGTGCCGGAGGAGGAGCGGCTCATGCACCTGAAGCGGGCGAAGCAGCTCAGCCTGTCGCTGTTGTATTGGATGCAGACCGAAGCTCCCCGGCCGGACGGAGGAATCGGCTATCCCGGACTTCGGCTGCGCAAAGATGCCGTAGGAACGAAGGACGGGCTCGCCATGGCCCCGTACATCCGGGAGTCGAGAAGAATCCGGGCCGAGACGACCGTCGTGGAACAGCATCTGAGCCCGGCCGCGAGACCGGACGGCAAGGCGCAGACGTATCCGGACACCGTCGGGATCGGCTATTACCATATCGATCTGCACCCGAGCAGCGGCGGCCGGCATTACATCGACATTCCGAGCCTGCCGTTCCAGATTCCGCTCGGCAGCCTGATCCCGGTCCGGATGAACAACCTGCTCCCGGCCTGCAAAAACATCGGGACGACCCATATTACGAACGGCTGCTACCGGCTGCATCCGGTGGAATGGAATATCGGCGAGTCCGCCGCCTTGCTCGTCTCCTATTGTCTGGACCGCGGCGTACAGCCGAGGGAAGTGCGCAACAGCCCGGAGCTGTTGGAAGACTTCCAGCGCGAGCTGGTTCGCCAAGGCATCGAGCTGGCTTGGCCGTAAGAACAGGGAACGGGAGTCGACGCATGGAGCCGAATCCCAAATCCTCCTTTTAAATTTATCATACTTGGACTTGGAAGGGTTTGGAACGAGAGCAATCGAGTTAGCAAAACCTGTCGAAGTTTGAAATGGCACTCAGGCTTCTCGATAATTTATGATATAATGGGACAACTCAGATCTGAGAGGGCCGGGAGGCGACCAAGTTGATAAAGCGGCTTGATCACGTCCGTATGATGAAAGCAGGATTCCTGCTGCTGATGACGATCATGATCTTGAGCGTCTCCGCGCCGTTATCAGCATTTTCCGGCTACCAGGCCCCCGGCAAGGTCTACTACGTCGCTTCGGATGGGAACGACAGCAACCCGGGGACGAAGGACGCGCCTTGGCGGACGATCCAGAAAGCGGCGGACACGCTGATTGCCGGGGAGACTGTACTGGTCAGAGAAGGCGTGTACAAGGAGTTCGTGTCGATCCGTTCATCGGGTTCTGCGGCAGACGGGTATATCGTCTTCCAGGCGTACCCCGGAGAACGTCCTGTAATTGACGGATCGGAACTGGACCTGTCCGGCGGTGAGAGCGCGCTCGTCCAGTTGAGAGGGGTGAGCTTCGTCGTCGTCGACGGTTTCGAGATTCGCAATCTGCGCTCTTCCCAAGACGACCAGTACCCGGCGGGAATCCGGGTGCAATATGGAGGCACGAATATCCATATCCTGAACAATGACGTGCATCATATCGAGAACGTGTCTAGCGGAGGCAATGCGCACGGCATTCATGTGTACGGCAACTCGGCGCTTTCGCTTAAAAATGTCCGGGTCAGCGGCAACCGGGTTCATCATCTGGTGCTAGGCTCCAGCGAATCGTTGACACTGAGCGGCAATATCGACGGCTTCGTCGTCGAGAATAATGTGATTCACGATAACAACAATATCGGCATCGACATTGCCGGATACTACGGCGCCTGCTCGTTGCCGTGCATTGACCAGGCGCGGAACGGTATCGTCGCGGGTAATACGGTCTACAATATCGATTCGTCCGATAATCCGGCTTACGGCGGCGGTTCTAACAGCGCAGGAGGCATCTACGCGGACGGTGCGGCGAATGTCGTCATCGAGCGCAACCAGGTCTACCGCAGCGGCTTCGGAATCGAGATCGCCAGTGAGAATCGCGGCAAGACGACGAGCCGGATAACGGTACGCAGCAACTATCTTCACCACAACGACGGCGCCGGGATTATCATCGGCGGCTCTTCGCCCTCGAACGGAGGGGCCGCGGACAATCTGATCGCCAACAACACGTTGATCGAGAACGACCAGCGCCGTCAGGGCTACGGAGAGATCGCCATCCAGGAGAACAGCACCGGCAATATCATCGTCAACAATCTGATCTATGGCATGGCGGGTCAGCCGTTTGTCAGTAAGTACAATATAAGCGGCTCGGGGAACCGGTTCGATTACAATCTGTATTATCGACCGGATGGCGCGGACGGAGTATCCTGGAGCTGGCAGGGGCAGACGTATAAAACCTGGGAAGCTTACAAGCAAGCGACGGGGCATGACGGGAATTCGATCTTCGCCGATCCGAAGCTGGCCGATCGGAGTCAAGATATTCGGCTCACGGAAGGGTCTCCCGCTATCGACCGGGGAGCGGATGTTTATGCCGCCCGTACGGATTACGACTTCTTCGGACAAAACCGAATCGTACAGACGGCTGTCGATATCGGAGCGGCCGAGTACGGAGGAGACAGTTTGCCCGCCCAGCAGGAGCCGAGCCCGTCCCCTGAGCCTCAGCCGATTCCGTCCCCGGCACCGGGGCCGATACCGGAAACGCAGCCGAATCCGAACCCGGAGCCGACCGATACGGGTGGACGCTTCACAGTGGACGGCGACTTCTCCGATTGGGACGGGGTTGCGGAACTGGCCGTCGGGCACTCCAATGTCCGATCGGTCAAATCCGCAATCGCGGAAGGACAACTGTATGTGCTCGTAACCGGTAATCTGCTCAGCGACAAGGGGCAGCTCTATCTCAATACCGACGGCAATCCGGAGACCGGGTTCCAAGCGCCTTACTGGAACGGAATCGGAGCGGACTACTTGCTGGAGAACGGCGTGTTGTACCGCTACAGCGGCGAGGGCGGCACGAATTGGGGATGGACGGAAATACGTTCTTACAGGAAGTCGGGAAAATTCGTGGCGACATCAACCGTAGTCGAAGTATCCATCGATCTGTCGGATCTCGGGATGAACGGGAACGGTCCGGTTGATATGGGCTATGTCTGGAAAGACTCCTACTCTCACAAACTGCCCGGAGGAAGTACTCCGCTGAAAGTAGGAGGTGCAGTTCAGCCGGGAGAACCGGAGTTGCCGGCCCCGGCCCCGGGGATCGTGCTGGACGGATCTTCGGAGGATTGGGCCGGCATTGAGCCGCTTGTTCGCAGCGAGTCGAACCCTCGCTTGCTTAAAGTAGATAACGATAGCGAGTACCTCTATCTGCTGGTTGAAGGCAGCGCCTTGCTTACCAAGACGCAAATTTATCTGAATACCGACGGCAGCGCGGCGACCGGGTACACGGCTTCCGATTTGGTCGCCGGCGGAGCCGAATATCTGCTCGAGTACGGAAGGCTCTACCGCTATACGGGCAAGGGCTCGAACTGGTCCTGGCGGCAAATCTCGAACTTGAAGCGGGCTCAGTGGTGGCTCGAACGGGACGACTTGATCGAGGCGGCTGTGCCATTGAGCGAACTGGGTGTACGGATTGGCTCCCCGATTGCGATAGGCGTCCATAAGGACGACAACCGCTTGACCCAACTGCCGGTCAGCGGCGACATGGCGGCCTATACGCTGCAATAATTGCAATTATGGCGGTGACGTGAAACGGCGCGGCATCCTTGCGACAAGGATACCGAGGCCGTTTCTTGTTGCGCAGGAATGATACCTGATCGACAAGTAACGGGAGTTAACGCGACTGACCTGATTCCCTTATAATTCATTGATTTTTTGCCTAGATAGGCACTAGTTCATGTGCTATCATGGGAGTTATAACCTAATTCTTCCGAAAATCGACTAGAACCTCTTGGGTAATTATTCCTAATAGTTTCGGGATGTACGGTGATGGACAATGAATGTATTGATAACGGGGGGATACGGCTTCATCGGTTCCCATGTGGCGGACAGGTTCCATAAGGAAGGGTACGAAGTATACATCATCGACAATTTGTCGACCGGGAACGCGAGTCGGATCACCTTCAAGCACAAAGGGTACAAGCTGTCTGTCCAAGATGGCAAGTGCGAGGAAATTTTCCGTATGGGCAAGTTCGACGTTGTCGTGCATCTGGCGGCGCAGACGAGCTCCGAGGTTGCTCGCGCGAACCCGGTCCGGGACGCGGAGACGAATCTGCTCGGCCTCATCAACATGCTCAATCTGTCAGTAAAGTATAACGTACCCAAGTTCATTTACGCCTCCAGCGCTGATGTATACGGCGAGAAGACAAATGTGCCGATCCGGGAGGAGGAGACTTGCACCCCGGCTTCGCCCTATGCGCTCGCCAAGTGGATTGGGGAGATATACTGCGGCAAGTGGCGCGAGATGTACGGTCTGCAGACGATTGTCTTCCGCATCTCGAACGCCTATGGTCCGCGACAATCCGAACGAAGCGGGGTCGTCTCCGCGTTCCTGAACGGAGCGCTGTCCGGAAAGCCGCTTCACGTTTATGGGGACGGCAGCGAGACGCGAGACTTCATCTATGTAGAGGACATTGCGGATGCGATCTATCGGGCTTCGCTTTCGCCAATTGCCGGGACATATAACCTGTCGACGGGCATGGGCACGAGCGTTAACGAGCTTATAGACGCGTTCAAGGAATTGCGGGATATGGGAGAGGTCGTTTACAACGACAGGCGTCCCGGAGACATCGGCCAGTCTGTACTGGACAACGCCAGCGTCAAGCGCGACCTCGATTGGTCGCCTATCTACGGGATCAGAGAGGGTCTTAAACGAACATACGAGTACGCCGTACGGCAGCAGCAGGCGGAGACGCAGCAGGCGCAAGCCGCTGCCGAGGTGCAGTCCGCGGCTGCGCCCGCTGTCCGTTCCGTGTTCAGGCGACTGTTGCCTTATGCCGAGAACCTGCTGGCCTTCCTTCTTACGGCATGGCTGACGCTCGGCCAGCAATACAGCTCCTACGGCACGATCGATGTGAAGCTGTTCTACATTACGATTATGGGCATTATGTACGGCAACCGCCAATCGATTCTGGCCGTCTTGTTGTCGACCGGGCTGTTCGTCTACCATAAGACGCTGGGCGGGCGTGAACTGGTTGCTCTGATGTACGATCCCGACTTCTTCTTCCGAGTCGCGATCTACTTGTTCATCGGGTTGGTCGTCGGCTATACAATCGAGCGTAAAAACGCCCAAATTCAGCAGCAACAGCAGCAGCTTCAGGAAGTCGAGGGCAAGTACGAGTTTCTGAGCGGGATCTACGAAGAGGTGCGGGAGGTGAAGGACGAGCTGCAGCAGCGGATTCTGAATATGGGCGACAGCTACGGCAAGATCTACTCCGTCACCAAGGAACTGGAGAGTCTGGAGCCCGAACAGGTGTTCCATGCGGCGGTCAACGTCGTTCGATCCGTTACGCAGGCGTCGGAAGTTTCGATTTACGTCGTCAATCGCAACCGCGCGTATCTGCGCCTCGTCGCACACGCCGGAACGAACCAAGCGGTCCGGTCGCTCAAGGTTGAGGAGCGCGAGGATATGGCCATGGTGCTGCAGGACGGGAAGCTGTATGTTAACAAGCAGCTAAGCCCCGACCGGCCTCTTATGTGCGCGCCCCTCTATTATCGGGATCAGATCGGGGCGGTTGTTGCGATTGACGGATTGCCGTTCGATAAATTTTCGCTCTATCACCAGAATCTGTTCAAGATTACGTGCGACCTCGTGTCTTCGGCTTTGACGAAGGCCTTCGCATACATGGAAGCGACCGAGAACCAGCGTTATGTCGAAGGCACGTCTCTGCTGCGGCCGGAAGCCTTCCGGGAGATTATGAGGGCGAAGAAACAAGCGATGGAGCAGTATCGGACTCCCTTCCTGCTGCTGCGGGGCGAAATTCCCGGCGACCTGCTGTTTGAGACGGCGAATCAGATCGAGGGAATGCTCCGTGAGACGGATTACACGGGATTGGACGAGAAGCAGAGACTGCTCGTCCTCCTCTCCAATACGAACCCGGAGGATGCAAGCCGCGTGATCGAGCGCTTCGCGGAAAGAGGCATTATCTTGGGCGAAGTAAAAGAGGCGGTTTAGGGCATGTGGGTCATCGGATATATGATTTATGTTTTTGTAGCGGCGTCCCTGTTGGCTATACGGTACCGGAATTCGAAGAGAGAGTGGCTGCTGCGGTTCGTTCTCGTTGCGGTATTCCCGGTCATCGGATGGCTTTTTCCGTTGTTTTGGCCGGACGCTTTTCGACGGGAACCCAAGGAGAGGTTCGACGATTACGTCAATCGGCAGCATGAAGTTCATAAGCAACGCCGTTCGTTCGGGCTCTACGCCCGAGTCGGGCCGTCGAAGGAACTCGATGTAATCCCGATCGAAGATGCGCTGCTTGTGAGCGAACATCAAGACCGGCGCCGGGTTATGATCGATGTCCTCAAGCAAGACGCTACCCGTTACGTGGAGATTCTGCAGCGAGCCGTAAGCAACGAGGATACGGAGACATCCCATTACGCCGTCAGCGCCATCATGGAGGTCAAGCGCAAGCTGCTGATTGCGCTCCAGGATTTATCGGTCAAGTACGAGAACCATAAAGACGACGTCTATCTGGCGCGGACGTATGCCGAAGTCTTAAAGGGCTACATCCGCAGCGGATTTATGGACGAGCGCACTCTGATCAAGTATCGCTATGAGTACCTCGACGTTTTGCGCAATCTGACCGCTCAGACGGGTGGACCCGATTCCGAATGGGCCTATCAAGAGAAAGTGGGGGTCGAGCTTGAGCTCGGCCTTCTGTCCGATGCCGAATCTACCGGCATCCAATACATCGAGAAGCATCCGATGAGCGAGGAAGCGTACTTGAGTCTGATTCAGGTTTACTACGTGACGAAGTCGCCGTCCAAGTTGTGTGAAACAATCGGCAAGCTGAAGCAAACCCCGGTGCGCCTGTCCAATCGTGCCTTGACGATCGTCCGGTTCTGGTCGGAAGGAGCATAACATGAAACAGGCAATCCGGTTCAAGCGTAACGTATACATCATTATCTTGTTTATCCTGGCGCTTGCCGCATTGATCCAGTTATCCAGATCGGAGTTCATCCTCAAGTTCAGCCAAAAGGAACAAGCGGTGGAGCGTTACAAGGATCTGATCGCGCAAGTGTCGGGAGAAACCGTCAAGCCGCTGACGTCCGGGAACTATTGCATAGCCTATAAATCCACCGACGACCAAAGCATGAAGCTACGTGACAATACCATCCGTACGCTCGCCTACATGAAACGGCAGGCGGTTTCGTTTGATCTCGCCGCGCAAAAGCTCGATTACGGCGGTTGTTCGGTTGTGTTGATAGCGACCGGCGATTTGGATGCATTGCGTAACGGCTCCCGGTTGGAGGATTACGTCTACGGAGGCGGCGCGGTTTTTTTTATGCAGATGCCGGAGAACGGCGATTATTTCAAGCAACTATACAGAAAGCTCGGTATTTTATCGTTCGATGACGGACAGCTCACATCCGGGATTCATCTCACATCCAACGTTCTGATCGGGGAGAAGGGGCTTAAGACGGGAGAAGATTTCCTGATCCATGTATCCAGTCCCGTGGAGATCGACAAGGAGTCCGAGCTGCTGGCCCAGAGCATCGAAGGCATCCCCCTCATCTGGAAGCGGCGGTACGGGGAGGGAGTGTTCGCCGTTTACAACGGAAATGTGCTTCATCAGAAAGGCAACAGAGGTCTGATCACAGGGGTAATCAGTCTGTTGAAGAACGACTTTCTCTACCCGATTTTCAACTCCAAAGTTTTCTATATCGACGATTTTCCGGCGCCGATCAGGAAAGGTCTCGATGCGTCTCTCTACAAGCAATACGGGTTGGATATTCCTGGTTTCTTCCAGAATATCTGGTGGCCGGATATGCTGAAGGCGGCAAGCCGGCATCATATCAAATATACGGCGGCCGTCATCCAGTCTTACCAGGATAATGTTGTTCCGCCTTTTCACGACCCGGAGGATGAAGAACGCCATCAACTGATCGCTTACGGCCGCGAAGTGATCAAGAGCGGCGGCGAAGTTGCGATCCACGGCTTCAATCACCAATCTCTGCAGATGGATGCGGACAATGCCGGCTACTTCGGTTACAAGGTATGGCCTGGCACACGGGAGATGGAGCTGTCCATCCGGGAAGTGCTGAGTTATGTGGAGACGGCTTTTCCGAATTACAAGGCGATGTCGTATGTGCCGCCGTCTAATGTGCTGTCGAAGGAAGGGCGCGAGGCGCTGAAAGCGGCATGGCCGAACCTTGCTGTGATCGCCTCCCTGTACGACACCGATTATTCGGGACGCGCATACGTGCAGGAATACGGGCTGGCAGAGGACGGCATCATCGAAATGCCCAGGATCACATCCGGATATTTCGAGTCGCCCTATACCCGATGGCTGGAAGCGAACGCGATTACTTCGCTCGGGTTCTTCTCCCACTTCCTTCATCCCGACGATCTGCTGGACGAGACGAGGAGCCGCAATCAGACGTGGGCGCAACTGTATGAAGATTTCTCGGCCATGCTTGAGCGGTTGGATCACACATATCCGTGGCTTCGCTCTATGACTTCGACCGAAGCCGGGTTCGACATGGTCGCTTCGCTGTATTCGGACGTATCGATCGAGCAGACCGCCGATGAGATCGCTGGAACGGCAGAACGCTATGTCAGTCCGTTGTATTTCATCTTGCGCTCGGAACGCAAAATCGCGAAGCAGTCCGGCTGTACGGTAAATAAGATCGACGAGGACACGTATCTGGTTACCGTACACGGGCCCCGATTTTCGATTGGATTAGGGGGGTGATACCATGAGAATCTGTATCATCGCGGAAGGTTCGTATCCCTATGTAACCGGCGGTGTATCCAGTTGGGTCCATAATCTGGTGCGGCAGATGCCCGAGCACGAGTTCGTTATCTATACGATCGGCGCGCAGAGCAAGCTGCGAGGCCAATTCAAGTATACGCTGCCGCCCAATGTCGTCGAAGTGCGGGAGACGTTTCTGGACGTCTACCTGGAGGAAGAAGGCGATTGGGGCAGACGCTATCACATCTCGCCGGAGCAGAAACGGAATATGCAGGCGCTTCTTGGTGCGGACTATCGAATCGATTGGAACGCGCTATTCGAGCTGTTGAGGGGACGGCAGTTCCGCAATGCGGCGGATTTCCTGTCGAGCAAGGATTTTTTCGATCTGCTGGAAGAGCTGTGCAGTACCCACTATCCGCTGGTTCCGTTCACCGAGATGTTCTGGACGGTTCGGTCGATGATTTTGCCGCTGTTCATGACGATCAGGGGCGACCTTCCCCGCGCGGATCTGTACCACAGCGTATCGACAGGGTATGCGGGGATCGTAGGGGCGCTGGCCAAGCATGTGCATGGAAGCCCGCTGCTGCTTACGGAGCATGGGATCTATACGAGGGAGCGGGAAGAGGAGATTATTAAGGCGGACTGGGTACGAGGCTACTTCAAGGATCTGTGGATTCAATATTTTTACAGGCTGTCCAACTGCGCATATGAAGCGGCGGACCGCGTCACAACGCTTTTCAGCCGCAATCGCGAGATTCAGATCGAGCTCGGATGCGATGCGTCTAAGATCGACATCATCCCGAACGGGGTGAATACCGAAGACTATCGCGATCTGCCCGCCGGACCGCAGGACGGCAAGATCCGGATCGGCGCCATCGTGCGGGTCGTGCCGATCAAGGATATCAAAACGATGCTGCAGAGCATGGCGTTGATCAAGCGCGAGGTTCCCGAGACCGAGTTCTATATCATGGGGCCGTACGAAGAGGACGAACCATACTACGAGGAATGTTTGCGGCTGGCCGAGGCGCTGGAGCTGACGGATGTGCATTTTACCGGCTCGGTGTCGATCAAGGATTATCTCGGCCGTATGGATCTTCTCCTGCTGACGAGCATCAGCGAGGGGCAGCCGTTGGCGATTCTGGAGGGAATGGCAAGCTCCAAGCCTTATGTCGCGACTAACGTAGGCAGTTGCAGAGAGCTGCTGTACGGACTGGATGACGGCATCGGACCCGCAGGGTGGATTGTGCCCGTTATGCATGCCGAGCAGATCGCCCAAGCGGCAATCCGGCTATGCAAGGACCGGGAGCTTCGCGAGGAGATGGGCCGCAATGCGCTGCAGCGCGTGGAACGAAATTACCGCCAGACGGATGTGATCGCCAGTTATCGGCAATTGTACGCGGTGATGGGAGGTGAGAGCCAGTGGCCGGTATCGGTTTCGAATTGAGAAAGCTGTTTCGCGAACAAGGTCTCGTTCACAATGTAAAAGCTTATGCCTACTCGTCGCTTACAACGGTGGGTCCGATGATCCTGTGCATGTTCCTGATTGCCGGCTTGCGCGGCATTATGAAGTATTATGACAACAGCTACACCGAGTGGGAGTTGTATATTGCGACGGTTTCATATTGCTTCGTATTCTCGATTGTGTCGACAAGCGGGATCTCGATGGTGCTGACCCGTTACGTGGCGGATATGATCTATCAGAAGAAATACGACCGGCTGATGTCGTCCTATTACGGTTCACTCATCGTCATGCTTCCGCTGACCGGCGCGGTTGCCTGGTTGTTTGTCGGCGGCGTGTCTGCGGGGCCGCTGTACAAGTTGGCGGCTTACTTGTTTTTTATGGAACTGGTCGTCATTTGGCTGCAAGGGGTATATCTGTCCGCCCTCAAAGATTACATTCGCATCGTCCGCGGCTTTGTGATCGGCGCGGCGGTTTCCTTATTAATCGGTTGGCTGCTGTTCCTCCTGACGGAACTGCAACCGACAACTGCGGCGCTGGCCGGCATCGATATCGGATTTTTCGTCATTGCCGTGCTGTCGTTCCGGCACTTCGAACAGCGTTTTCCGCGTGGAAAGGCGGAGCATTATTTTGAATTCGCAGCTTATTTTCGCAAGTACCCTTCGCTGTTTTTCGCCGGTTGCTTCGTTTATTCGGGCGTATACTTGCATAATTTTGTCTATTGGTTTGGAGCGGACGGCGTGACGATCGCCGATCGTTTCCGCGTGATGCCGTTTTTCGATTTGCCCGTATTTTATGCCTTTATCAGCGTAATGCCGACGCTCGTGACATTTGTCGTGTCAGTGGAGACGTCGTTCTACGAGAAGTTCCGATCCTACTACGTCAATGTCCTGAACGAAGGGACGATCGACGAAATCCGTTCGGCCCGCAGTACGATGCAGAAGGTGCTCATGCGCGAGATCAGCTTCCTGTTGGAAGTGCAGCTTGTGTTCACCGTGCTCGCGCTGGCGCTCGGCAACAAGCTTTTGCCCAAGATCGGGTTCACGATGGCGCAACTGGACCTGTTCAACATATTGGTGCTGGCTTATTTCTTCTACATCGTGCTGTTCGTGTTGACGCATATCCTGATGTATTTTGACGACCGCAAGGGCGTCCTGCTGATCGGAGGGCTGTTCGTCGTCCTGAATATGGGCTTGACCGTTTTCACGATGCGGCTCGGTTATGACGGGCTCGGCATGTTTGCCGCTTCATTCCTCTCGCTGGCCGCGGCAAGCGCCCGATTGCTGTATGTGCTGCGGAATATTGATTACTTTACATTCTGTTCCCAGCCGATCAATCAAAGCGAAGCGACACGCAAAAAAACGTTCTTCAAAAAGCCGCGAGCCACGTTGTCCGTCCTGCTGCTGCTGCCCCTGATTCTGGCGGCTTGTTCGGCAAACGGACAGGAGAGCGGAGCGGACGACGATGACCCGCCGCCGGTACGTGTGGCGACGGGTTCGGGAGACAGGCTGACAGAGGATAAACGGGTCTACGAGCGGGATACGGATAACGAGCTGAAGACGCTGTATATCACGATCTTGCCGGACAAATCCGGCAGCGGCCAGCCTCTTGACTGGTATGGCCTGAATCGCCTTCCTTCCCGAATGGAAGACGGCAAGCTCGACATCATCGTGCAGGAGGGAGCCGCCGACGGCAGCGGTCCGAAGCCGGGCATGTTCGGTTACGGCGAAGAAAAAGCCAATGCAAGCATTACGCTGCGGGGCAGTACGGCCTGGTACGCCCCGCAGAAATCGTACCGGATCAAGCTGAATGAAGAGGCGGGATTATGGCTCGATCAGCGTACGCTGAATTTGAACAAGCATTCGAGCGATTTGTCCCGTTTGAGAAACAAGTTAAGCTTCGACCTGTTCGAGCGAATCCCGGATATTTCGAGCTTGCGCACCCAATTCATACACTTGTACGTCAAGGACTTGACGACCGGCAATAACCCGTCGGCCGCTTATGAGGATTACGGTCTGTATACCCATGTCGAACAACCGAACAGACGGTTTTTGCAATCCCATATGCTGGACCCGAACGGGTATTTGTACAAGGTGGTGTTTTTCGAATTCCAGCGATACCCGGACAAGATCAAGCAAATTGACGATCCGGACTACGACAAGAAGGCCTTCGAACAAATTCTGGAGATCAAGGGACGCGAGGATCACGACAAGCTGATCCGCATGCTGGAGGATGTGAACAATCCCGCGATTTCGATTGAGACGGTTATCCAAAAGCATTTTGATTTGGACAATTTCTTGACCTGGACGGCAGCCAATATCCTTATGGATAATATGGATACGGACGCCAACAACTTTTATTTGTACTCGCCTCTTAATTCGGACAAGTGGTATTTTCTCCCGTGGGACTATGACGGCGCCTGGGAGCTTCAGCGCAACAATACCAGCCTTCATCCGTACCAGAACGGCCTGAGCAACTATTGGGGTTCGGTGCTGCATAACCGTTATTTCCGCGATATGTCGCATGTGCAGCAACTGAAGGATAAGATGAACGAGCTTGCCAAGATCATCAACAAAGAGAACATTATGCGGCTATTGGACAGCTACAGCCGCGTAGTGGAGCCCTTTTTGTACCGGCAGCCCGACATGAATTATTTGCCCGGACGAAATCAGGACTTCAAGAAGGAATTGCAGACGATCGCCGACACGCCTGAACGAGCGCTGGCCCGATTCCTGGAGGACCTGGAGAAGCCCAAGCCGTTTTATCAGGACGATGTCGTGCAGGAGGACGGCAAGTTAATATTCACGTGGGGACTTGCGTTCGACTTGCAGGGGGACGAGCTTGCTTATGACGTATCGGTTTCCAAAGATCCCCGGTTCACCCAGGTCGTGGCCGGCAAATCCGGCCTCAAGGAGAATCGGCTGGAGATCCCCGCGCTACCCGCCGGCATGTATTACTGGAAGGTGACGGTTCGCGATAGCGGCGGCCACGAACAGAATTCGTTCGATTATTATTTGGACGGGGACGGAGAATATCACTTCGGCATGAGGGAATTCGAGGTGAAGTAAGTGCACAAAAGCAAGCGGACGTTCCGCACGGAGCACAAATACTATCTTCATGTGCACGACTATTTGTCGATCCGCTCCCGCATATCCGCCGTATTGCCGATGGACTCGCATTCGATTCAACCGGACGGCTACTGCATCCGCAGTCTGTACTTCGACGGTCCGCACGACCATGCGCTGTATGACAAGAATAACGGCATATTCAGCCGAGAGAAGTACCGTATCCGCATCTACAACGGAAGCGACGATGTGATCAACCTGGAGCGCAAAAGCAAACGCGGCGACTTCGTCTGCAAAGAATCCGTGCGAATCAGCAGAGAAGAATACGAGCGAATTCGGGCGGGGGACTGCGAGGCGCTTAAACAGCGGGATTCCGAACTGCTGCGCGATTTCCATGCGGCGCTTGCGTATCGGGCATTCCGTCCGACGGCCATTGTCGACTATTGGCGCGAGGCTTATGTTTACGAATACGGCAACGTGCGGATTACCTTCGACAAGAAGCTGTCCTCGGGGATCAACACCACCGATCTCTTCGACGAGCATTTGTCGCTGCAAGAAGCGATCCCCGCAACGCGGACGATTATGGAAGTGAAATTCGACTCCTTCCTGCCCGATATGATCCGCCAGTTGATCCAGCCGGTAAGCCATCTGCGGTCGTCGATTTCCAAATATGTGATTTGCCGGGAGATTCGCCTGTTGCATTTCAAAGAAAAAGGTTGAGGTGCGGTATGAATGATGTAATCAATTTTCAGGATATTATCAAAAAAAGCTTCCTGCATCTGGAATCTTTCCGGAACGTGTCCTATATCGACATGATCCTGGGGCTTACCTTCTCGTTTCTGATCGGCATGTTTATCTACATGCTGTATCACCGGACATTTCGGGGGGTGGTATATAGCTATAACTACAATGTGTCGTTTGTCCTGATGACGATGATTACGGCCCTTATCATCATGACCATCAGCACCAATATCGTGCTCTCGCTGGGCATGGTCGGCGCGCTCAGTATTGTCCGTTTCCGGACCGCGGTCAAGGATCCGCTCGACATCGTCTATATGTTCTGGTCGATATCGGCCGGGATCGCCTGCGGGGCGAGAATGTATCCGTTGGCGGTCGGCGGTTCGCTTGCCATCGGAATTGTCGTGTATTGGCTGTCGCGGCGCAAGGTTCGCGGTCAGCCTTATCTTTTGATCGTACGCCATACGGAGGAAGCAACCGATCAGCTCCGCGCAGCGCTGCGTCAGTTGAACGGAAAGCTGAAGTCCAAGACGGTGCGCAAGGGCTTCACCGAGCTTACGATTGAGATCGTGATGTTGGACGACAACACGGCCTTCATGCAGAAAATCAGCGAACTGGCCGGAGTCAGCGACGTATCGCTGATCAACTACACCGGCGATTATGCACAGTAACCTCATTCATGGTTGGACGATGCCATCCCATTCCCGCTATTTAACGGAGGGGCTCATTCTTGAAGATCAGCGAGTTTTGTCGGGAACTGCGTCGTTTGATGCTGCCTCCCTAATCCTTAATATCACGCTGCAAATCCGAATATCGCCTCATTGTCCCGCTTTCGCTTCGATCCTACAATGAGGGAAACCGCGGGCGGCAGACGCAAAACACCGCATGCATTTGAAATCGCGGCCGCGCGCCGTATATGACAGACGAGGGCGCGATTTGGAGAGAGGGTCGGACGATGAACGAATATCGCGTAGACGTGGCCGTCCTCGGAGGCGGGCCGGCGGGCATCGCCGCCGCCGTCGCCGCCGCGAGGAACGGGGCCCGTACGCTTCTGGCGGAGCGTTACGGATTTTTGGGCGGCATGTCGACTTTGGCGCTGGTTTATCCGTGGATGACGTTCCATACCGCGGCGGGCGAACAAGTGATTCGGGGCATCGCGCAAGAAATCGTCGATCGCCTGATGCGCAGGAATGCTTCGCCCGGCCATCTTCGGGACACGATCGGGTTCGTGCATACGCTGACGCCGTATCATCCCGAAGCGTTTAAAGTTTTGGCGTTCGATATGCTGCAGGAAGCCGGCGCCGAGCTGCTGCTGCACGCCTGGGCGGTCGACGCCGATTGCGTCGGCGGAGAACTGCGGAGCGTCACGCTCCAGACGAAGTCCGGCCCTGTTCGCGTAAGGGCCCGCATGTTCGTGGACGCGACGGGAGACGGCGACATCGCCGCCTTCGCGGGCGCGCCGTGGGAGCAAGGCAACGCGAACGGCAAAACGCAGCCGATGACGATGAAATTCCGGATGCGAGGAGTCGACTTCTCCGAGATCAAAGCGTATATGCGCCGCCATCCGGAAGACTTCTACCGGAAATCGTTGATATCGGAGCTGGACCGGCTTCCGCTTACGGGCGTGGCGGGCTTTTACAGCAAATGGCGGGAGGCGGCGTTGCCGATTCCCCGGGACGGCGTCCTGTTGTTCGCCGGACCCGGCGAAGACGAAGCGGTGGTGAACGTCTCCCGCGTTTCCGGCTTGAACCCGATGGACGCCCGGGACTTGACGTCTGCCGAAATCGAGGGCAGACGCCAGGTCGAGATGATCGAAAGCTTCCTCCGGCAATCCATCCCCGGATTCGGGCGGGCGCGCGTCACTCAGGTCGGTACGCAGATCGGCGTGCGGGAAACCCGGCGCATTGCCGGAAAGTACGTGCTGACCGGCGAGGACGTGCTGACCGGCCGTCGTTTTCCCGACGCGGTGGCGAGAAGCGGCTACCCGATCGACATTCATCAACCGGAAGGGAAAGGCGTGACGGAAGGCTTCATCGAGGCGGGGGGCGCCTACGACATCCCGTACCGGTGCTTGCTTCCGCAGGGCGTGTTTAATTTGGTCATGGCCGGCCGCTGCTTGTCCGCGTCGCACGAGGCGCAAGCGACCGCCCGGCTGACGCCGAGCTGCATGGCGCTCGGGCAAGCGGCCGGCACGGCGGCGGCGTTGGCCGCCGCGGACGGGCGTTCGGCGGAAGACGTGCCGATCGAGCTGCTGCAGGAGCGTTTGCTGCGCGGCGGAGCCGAACTCGGGCTCGATCACGATATTACACCTGAACCACGGGAGGGAGCCTCTTGAAGGCGGTAGCAGCGAAACAGGGACGAATTGTTGTCATCGACGCGCAGGAGCCGGAGCTGTTGCCCGGTCACGTGCTCATTCGCACGGAATACTCGGCTATCAGTCCGGGCACCGAGATGAGCATGTTGAAAGCGTCCGGCGAGACGCCCGTCATCTTGGGGTACAGCGCGGTCGGCATCGTCGAGCGGGTCGGAGAAGGCGTGACGGGATTCGCGCCCGGCCAACGGGCGGCATGCTACGGGGCGCCGTATGTCCGGCACGCGGGACTGCTGGCCGTGCCGGCCAATTTGGCGGCGGTCGTGCCGGAGGGGGTGTCTCCCGAGGAGGCCGCGTTCGCCGGATTGGGCGCGATTGCCATCCATGCGCTGCGGACCGCCGATCTGCGGTTCGGCGAATCCGCGGTTGTCGTCGGACTCGGCCTGCTCGGCAACCTGACCGCGCAGATCGCTTCCGCCGCGGCGTTCCGCACGATCGGGCACGACCTCAACGAGGACCGCGTCCGGCGGATGCGGGAGCTTGGCGTCCCCGCGTTCGCGGATCAGAGCGAGCTGGAGGCGAACCTGCCCCGGCTCACCGGCGGCGCCGGGGCGGACAGCGTGCTGCTGTGCGTCGGCGGCCCCGGCGAAGCGCTTATGAACCAAGCGCTGGAATGGATTCGCGACCGCGGGAAATTGGTCATCGTGGGCGACATCACGGCGCAATTTTCGCGCGGAGCGATGTTCGCGAAGGAAGCGCAGGTGCTCATTTCGCGGGCGGGCGGCCCCGGCCGTTACGATCGGGGGTACGAGCGGGACAACCGCGATTATCCGATCGGCTACGTGCGTTGGACGGAGGGGCGGAATACGGCCGAATACATCCGATTGCTGGCGGAACGGAAAATATCGGTCGCGCCGCTTATTACGGATGTGTATCCCGTTGAACGGGCGGACGAGGCGTACCGCAATTACGCGGAGCTCGCTCCGACCGTCGGAACGCTGCTGAAGCACGGCTGACGCAAAAGAGGAGGCGCGCATATGGATATCCGTATGCTCCAAAGCGGGGAATTAAAAGAAGCGGCGCGGCTGGCTGACCGGACGTTTCGGGACGAGAGCCAGCCTTCGATGGCCGTCAGTTTTCCGTACATTTTTTCCGAGGCGGTGCAGCCGTTCTCGTTCGGCGCGTTCGATCAAGGGAAACTGGTCTCTTTCTTCGGCTTCGTTCCGTGGACCGTCCGCGTCGGCGAAGCGCGGCTGCGGGCCTTCTTCGTCGGTTCCGTCTGCACGGACCCGGCTTACCGGGGACAAGGCATCGCTTCCCGCATCCTGGAACGGATCGTCGCGTTCGCCGACGAGGCGGGCGCCTCCTTGATCTTCGTGTCGGGGTCCCGCTCGCTGTACGTCCGCGCGCATTGCTACCCGTTCGGCCGCTTCCGCCGCTACAGGCTGGACGGCGAAACGGCGGCCAGGCTGAAGCGCCAGCCGGACGCCGACGGTTATGCCGTCAGGGAAGCCGGGCCCGCCGACCTGTTCGCGATCCATGCGTTGTCTGCCGCAAGAACGGTGCGGTTCGAAGCGGACGTGAACGGGCTGGGAGCGCTTCTGAAAGCGCAGGCCGTCCCGAGCATTATGAAGGGGGAGCAGCGGGTGTACGTCGCGGAAGCCGGGAAGGAGGTCCGCGCCTTCGCCGTCGTCGCCGCAGGCGCCGAGCGGACCGCCGTTCTGGAGTGGGCCGGAGACCCCGCCGCGACCGCGGTTTTGGCGGCGGACTGCGCGCTCGGGATCGGCGGAGGGGCCGCGTTGGAGCTGGCCGTTCCCGGCGCCGACCTGGAGCTGCGCCGCAGGCTGGAGGACGCCGGCGCCGAGGCGCGGGAGGAAAACAACGAAGGTACGGTGCGCATCGTTCGGCTCGAACGGCTGCTTGAACAGCTCCGGCCGTGGCTCGGCGAACGAACGCTCCCGGCCGAAGGGTTGACGCCGGAGCAACTGACGGCGCTCTGCTTCGACCGCGCGGCTGGCGGCCACGACTGCCCGGAACGGACGAACTGGGAGCCGGTTCCGCTTCCTTATACGGGCGGATTGTACTTCATCTGAACGAATCCAATACGGATGCGAGGGAACCTCATGAACGAGAACAAACGAACCGTTCGTTTCGGCATCGTCGGCTGCGGCATCATTGCGGAGCTGCACGCGGAAGCGATTCGGGCTTGTCCGCACGCGGAACTGGCCGCGGTCATCGATATCGACCCGGAGCGGTCTCGGTCTTTTGCCGAGAAACACGGCATTCCGCACGCCTTTTCCGATTTGGGCGACATGCTGTCTTTGCCGGAGATCGACGTCGTTTCGATCTGCACGCCGAGCGGGCTGCACGGCGACGCGGCCATCCAGGCCGCCCGATCCGGCAAGCACGTGCTCTGCGAGAAGCCGCTCGAGATTACGCCGGAGAAGATGACGGCCATGATCGAGGCGTGCCGCAACGCCGGCGTGAAGCTGGGCTGCGTCTATCAGCGCAGGGCGCTCTCCGTTCCGAAAGCCGTCAAGCGCGTCATCGAGGAAGGCAAGCTCGGGAAGCTTGTGCTCGGCGACGCTTATCTGAAATACTACCGAAGCCAAGCGTATTACGACAGCGCCGGCTGGCGCGGAACGTGGGCGCTTGACGGCGGCGGCGCGCTGATGAATCAGGGCGTGCACGGCGTCGATATGATTCAATGGCTGTGCGGCGGCATCCAGAAGGTGTACGGCAGAACTGCGGCGCTCTCCCGAAACATCGAGGTGGAGGACACGGCCGTCGCCGTCGTCGAATTCCGGAACGGCGCCTTCGGCGTCATCGAGGGCGCGACGACGGTATACCCGGAACGCAGCACGCGGTTTGAAATTCACGGCGAGCTCGGCACCGTCGTCTTCGACGACAACGGCATTCAGGAGTGGCATGTTCCGGGGGAAGAAACGCCTCCGGCGAAGGACGATCCGATCGAAGGCGTCCGTTCGTACGGCCACTACCTCTTTATCGAAGACATGGCGCTCGCCGTGCTCGAAGACAGGGAGCCGATGGTTCCCGGGGAGGAAGCCCGCAAAGCGGTGGACATCATCCTCGCCATCTACGAATCGTCCTCGAGCAAACGCGAAGTGATTCTGTGAAGCACGGCACGACGGCACGATCAGGCCAACCGGTTCCCGGTTGGTCTTTTTATTTGAAAATCATAACATCGCATAACAAATAGAAAGATGCTCTCATTGTTCGGGGCCGAGGCGCGAAGCTACAATGGAGAATGTAAACGGCACCATTTCCAACATGCGGGAGTGATCACACATGTCGTCGATCAACATCGGAGTGATCGGAGCGGGCACGATATCGGAGTTTCACCTCAATGCGTACAAAGCGAACCCGGAAGCCGTCATATACGCCATCTGCGATCAGAACGCGGAGCGGGCCCGCGGCAAAGCGGAGCTGTACGGGGCCGCCAAGGTCTATACCGATTACCGGGAACTTCTCGCCGACCCGAACGTCCATGCCGTCAGCGTCTGCACGTGGAACGATTCGCACGCCGAAATCAGCATCGCCGCCTTGCGCGCGGGCAAACAGGTGCTGGTCGAAAAGCCGATGACGAAGACGGTCGAGGAGGCCCTTCGCGTGCAGGAGGCCGTCGAGCAGACCGGCAACGTCCTTCAAGTCGGCTTCGTGCGGCGCTTCGCCACGAACGTGACCGTCGCCAAAACGTTTATCGAGCAAGGGGAGCTCGGCGACATTTATTACGCCAAAGCGTCCTTGCTCCGCAGGCTCGGCAATCCCGGCGGCTGGTTCGCGGATAAAACCCGTTCCGGCGGCGGACCCCTGATCGATCTGGGCGTCCATATGATCGACCTGTGCTGGTATCTGATGGGCAAGCCGAAGGTGCATTCCATCAAAGGCCATACGTACGACAAGCTCGGCAACCGGGCCCATATTCAAAACATCAACCAATACAAAGCGGCGGACTGGAGTCCGGACGTGAACACGGTCGAGGATTTGGCGAACGCGCTGATCCGGTTCGAGAACGGCGCTTCGCTCTTCGTGGACGCGAGCTTCACGCTCCATGCGAAGAAAAACGAAATTCGCGCGGTGCTGTACGGGGACAATGGCGGGGTGGAGGTCGAGCCGGAGCTGCTGTTCGTCTCCGAAAAGCACAATACGCTGCTGAATATAACGCCGGAAATCCAGCACCGGACCTTCGATTTCGAAAACGCGTTCCAGCGGGAAATCGACCATTTCGTCATGTGTGCCAAGACGGGCCGCAAGCCGATCAGCCCGGTGGAGGACGGAACGGAGATCATGAAGATGCTGTGCGGCGTGTACGCGTCGGCGGAGTCGGGGAAGGAAATCGTGTATGAATAACCGTCTCGAACGGGTTCGTCCCGGTCCTCCCGTCGACTTGGGGGAGGTGGTCGTCGCCCGCCTCGGACAAGCGGCATGCATCGGCACGAGGTGCGACGGCTCGCCTGAGCTGTATATCGCGGCCAACGGCGCGCCGGCGACGTTTTACGCCGTCGATCTGCGCGACGGATCGGTGCGGTACGCGTTCCCGATCCCGCATTCGGAGGCGGTGTGGGGCATGACGCTCGCGCCGGACGGATTCGTCTATTTCTCCGGCACCGAAGACGGCATGCTGTACCGGTATTTGCCGGAGGAGCGGCGGACGGAAGCGTTGGGCGTCTCGCCGGCCGATCCGTGGGTCTGGGACATCGCATCGTCTCCGGACGGATGCGTGTACGGGGCCACGTATCCGAACGCCAAAGCGTTCGAATACGACCCGAAGCGCGGGACGTTCCGCGACCTCGGGCGCATGTCGGAGGATCAGTTTTACGTTCGGGGGATCGCGGCGACGGAGCGCTTCGTGTACGCGGGCATAGGAAGCGAGATGCGTCTCGTGCGTTGGGACCGCCGGACCGGAGAACGCCGCGAACTCCGGCTCGAAGGATACTCCGGGCGGCAAGGCTTTGTCGACCGCATCTGGCCGGCCGAAGACGGGAGCATCCTGTTCGTGTCCGTCGACCAAGCCGAAGTGCTCGTGTACGAGCCGGAGGCGGAGCGCATCCTCAACCGGTTCGCCGCCAACGACTTCGTAAGTCCGGCTTCTCCCGCGGACGGAGCCTATTATTTCGTCTCGGAAGGCGCGCTGTACGCCTACTCGCCGGAGTCGAACGCCGCCGCGAAGCAAGCCGCGCTTCCGTCCTCTCCCGACCAGCCGAAAATCAAGTGCATGCGTTGGATCGCGGAGCAGGACGGCTCGTTCCGTCTCGCGATCGTGACCGCCCATGCGGATTATATGCTCTACGACCCCGTCACGAAGTCGGTCACTGAAGGGCGTACGCAAATTCCGGCGAAGCCGGTTCAGTTGCAGTCGCTGGAAAGCGACGGCGCCGGGAAGCTGTATATCGGCGGCTATCACCGAAGCCTTACGATTTACGACACCGCAACGCGCCGCGTCGAACTCAGCATCCCGAACTTCCCCCAGATCGAAGGCATCGGCTTTTCGAACGGCAAGGCGTACTTCGGCACTTATACGAAAGCGAGAGTGTTCCGGTACGATCCCGAACGGGAAGCGGCGCCCGGGTCTTCGCCGTCGTCCAATCCGGCGTTCCTGTTCGCCGTCGGCCACCATCAGGACCGGCCGTTCGCCATCGCGTCCGGCGGCGGCAAGGTGTATATCGGCACGATCGCCGATTACGGGCTGCTCACCGGGGCGATCGCCGTATACGACGAGGAGAGCGGCGAGCACGAAGTGTTCCCGGGCATCGTGCCGAACCAGAGCGTCGTCGGCCTCGCTTACCGGGACGGGCTGCTGTACGGCGGCACGACCAACTGGGGCGGCTTCGGCGTCGAGCCGTCGGAGACGGAGGCGAAGCTGTTCGTATGGGATGTGCGGTCGCGGAAGCTGCTGCATTCGTTTACGCCCGACATTCCGGGGATCGACATGCCGCCCCGCATGATCGGCGAGCTTTCGTTCGGCCCGGACGGCTTGCTGTGGGGCGCGGTCGACGGCACGATTTTCGCCATGGAACCGGACGGCTTGCGCGTCGTGAAAAGCAAAACCATTTGTCCGAGCGAATACAAGTACAGCCATATTCGTCCTTATTTCTTGCGGTGGGGGCCGCAAGGCCTGTTGGTCACGACGCTGGCGCGCAAGCTGATCGTGATCGATCCGCAGACGCTCGACCACGCGATCTGGGACGAGACGCCGCTTGCGCTGATGACCGTGGGCGCCGACGGCCGCGTGTATTACAACGCCGGTTCGCATTTGATGATGAGGGAAGTGATCTTCGACTGATTTCTTAACATTGCATAACAAATCCAAATATCGTCTCATTGTCCGGGTTTGACCGCGGATTTTACAATGGGATCAGGATAAGAGAAAGGTGGTGCCCATGAATACGCAAACGACAACCGCAGCCGTGCCGAAGGCAGCACCCCAAGCCGGATTCGTCCGAACGTTAAAGTTCGTCGTCCGCCACCGCGCCTTGTACTTCATGCTTGCGCCCGGCATGCTGTATTTTCTCGTTTTCAAATACGTCCCGTTGCTGGGCAGCGTCATCGCCTTCCAAGACTACAACATTTTCAAAGGGTTCCTGGAGAGCGAATGGGTGGGCTTCAAATGGTTCGAAGAGTTTTTCACGTACCCGAACCTGAAGCGGCTGATCGTCAACACGCTGCTCATCAGCTTTTATCAGATATTGTTCGCGTTTCCGGCGCCGATCCTGCTCGCGGTGCTGCTGAACGAAGTGCGGAACATGGCGTTCAAACGCTTCGTGCAAACGGTCGTGTACTTGCCGCATTTCCTGTCGTGGACGATCGTGTTCGGATTCGTGTACATGCTCCTGTCCGTGCAGACCGGCTTGGTGAACCAGGCGATTCAGGCGATGGGCGGCGAACCGGTCAGCTTTCTCCAGAAGGCCGAGTATTTCCGGACGATCATCATTGCGAGCGGCATCTGGAAAGAGATGGGCTGGAGCGCGATCATATTCCTCGCCGCCATCGCGGGCATCAGCCCTTCGCTTTACGAAGCGGCGAGAATCGACGGGGCGAACCGGTGGAAGCAATTCGTGCACGTCACGCTGCCGGGCCTATTGCCCGCCATCATGATTTTGCTGCTGCTGAAAATCGGCCATATCATGGATCTCGGCTTCGAGCAAATTTACCTGTTCCTGAATCCGCTTACGCTCAGCACCGGCGACGTTCTCGACACGTACGCGTACCGCGCCGGCATTCTCGGCGGGAAATACAGCCTGACGACCGCCATCGGATTGTTCAAATCCGTTATCGGATTCCTGCTTCTCGTCGTTGCCAATCGGGCCAGCAAAGCCACGACCGGCGAAGGGATTTATTAAGGGGGCGGCCGCATGAAAATCAAAACATCGTTCGGCGAAAAATGCTTCGATATCGCGAACACGGCGTTTTTGCTGCTCGCCTGCCTGCTTGTCATCTTGCCGCTGATGCATGTCGTCGCGGGATCGCTCAGCGAGACGAACGCGCTGATTCATTCGCAGGTCAAGCTGTGGCCGGTCGGCTTCAACTTGGATAACTACATCCTCGTGTTTAAAAATACGACGTTCTGGAGATCGTTCGGCGTCACGTTGTTCGTCGTCGTCGTCGGCACGATGATCAATATGGTGCTGACGGTGTTGACGGCCTATCCGCTGTCGAAGCCGTACTTGAAAGGGCGGCGCCCGTTTATGCTGTACATCATCTTCACGATGATTTTCCAGGCGCCGATGATCCCGACGTATTTGCTCGTGAAAGCGCTTGATATGCTCAATACGATTTGGGCGCTGATTATTCCGGGGGCGCTCAGCGCGTTTAACCTGATTTTGTGCATTACGTTTTTCCGGTCGCTGCCCGAGGAGCTGTTCGAGGCGGCGCGCGTGGACGGCATGTCCGAATACCGCATCGTGTGGCGGATTACGATGCCGCTGTCGCTGCCGATCGTGGTGACGCTGCTGCTGTTTTACGCCGTGGCGCATTGGAACAATTACTACTCGGCGCTGCTGTACATTACGGACGCGAAGTTGCGGCCGCTTCAAATGTACTTGTACATGCTTCTCGCCCAATACGACACGAGCGATGCCCGGTCGTTCATGAGCACGATCACGACATGGGACGTGTCGCCGCAGGGCTTGCAGATGGCGACGATCATCGTGGCCACCGTGCCGATTCTGCTCATCTATCCGTTCGTGCAGAAGCATTTCATCAAAGGCGCGATGCTCGGCTCGTTAAAAGAGTGACGCCCCTCTGTTGTCCAAGGCCCATAAGCCTGACATAGAAAAGACAATCAAAAGGGAGGAACGAATGCATGAAGCAAACGAGAAAATGGCTTAGCCTGCTGACCGTCTCGACGATGCTGTTAGTCACCGCGTGCTCCGGCAGCGACAACTCGGGAACGGAGTCGCCGTCGCCCGCCGGGACGGGCGGGGATGCGGGGCAAACCGCGAAGACGCCGACCATCAAAATTTACGTTCCCGATCTGTCGAAAGCCGTGCCGACCGGGAATCTGCTGCAGGACCCGACCGTCAAATACATGGTCGAGAAGTCCGGCGTCAACCTGGACATTAACTTCCTGCCGAACGCGAACTATGTCGATCAACTGAAGCTGAAATTCGCGGCCGGCGAATTCCCGGACGTCTTCATGGGTTTCGGCCTGACGCAGGGAGATGGCGCGCTTGACAACGGTCTCGTTATGCCTCTTAACGATTTGATCGAGCAGTACGGTCCGAACCTGAAGAAAAACATCCCGCAATACGCTTGGGACGCCGTTACGATCAACGGACAAATCATGGGCATTCCGGAGCCGAGCAATACGCCTTCGTCCCGTCTGTTTTACGTCCGCAAGGACTGGATGGACGCGGTGGGCGTCACGCAGGTGCCGAAGACGTCGGACGAGTTGCTGGAGATGTTCCGGAAGTTCCGCGACGGAGACCCGAACAAGAACGGCAAAAAAGACGAAATCGCCTTTACGATGCGCGAGAAGTTTTCCTGGACCGGCGACATGATTTGGGGCATGTGGGGCATCTCCCCGTACGAAGGCATCGAATTAAACGGCGAAATCGTGCCGGGCTTCGTGCACCCGAACATGAAAAAAGGTCTCGCGTTTATGCAAACGATGTATAAGGAAGGGCTGCTCGATTCCGAATTCCTGGTGAACTCCTCATCGATCTGGAAGCAAAAAATCGCCTCCGGCCAAGCGGGTTCCTGGGGCTTCACGCCGCAAGGCGGGTACGAGTACCACAAGGTCGTCCAGGACGGACTGCCGGGCGTTGCGGTCGACGTCATTACGATCCCGACGCCGCGCGGCACCGGGTACGACGGCCCGGTCGGTTCCGTCATCTTCCCGGTGAACAAGACGTACCTGGTCATGAAAAGCGCGAAGGACCCGGCGGCTGTCGTGAAGTTCTTCGACTGGCTGTTCAGCGAAGAAGGGCAAATCTTCTCCGAGCTCGGCGTGAAAGGCATCAACTACGCGGAAGAGAACGGAAACTACTTCTACCGTGAATCGTCCGAGCAAGAGCATAAGACGGAATGGAGAGCGCTGTTCAAGATGCATGCGTACAACGAAAAGTCGTTTAACGCGCGTTACTCCGGCATCCAGCGCGAGAAAATGCAGGCGGCGATCGACATCTCCAACAAAGAGGGCCTTACGAGCTTGACGATGGGTATGCCGGCCGTCGGACAAAACTTGTTCAACTTGTACTATGAATTCCACGAGCCTGCGGCGCGAATCATCGTGGAAGGCGCTCCGGTCGACGAGACATGGGATGCGTTCATCAAGCAGTGGCGCGCCAACGGAGGTCAAGAGCTGATCAACGAAATGACGAACTGGTACAACAAAAACAAAAAGAAATAAACACGCGGCAGGGGAGGGACGGCAACGTTCCTTCCTTTCCTTTAGGCCAACACGGCACTCGGCATCGCCGTTTCGTGCTACAATGGAAGAATCACGGTTTGGCGGGAGTTCGGCCTCATGTCCTTTTTCAATCTGGTTCGGAACACCATGAAGTGGAAGCTGATCGTCGTGTTTACGGCGCTCATCTTGTTCGTCGTGTCGACGATCGGAACGGTGAGCTACTTGCAGACGTCAAATACGATCAAGCGGGATGTGCAGCGCCTCAGCGATCAGGTGCTGAAGCAGGCGAATCTGAATTTGGAACGGTATTTGATGGGGTACACGCAAAGCTTTCTGCTGCTGTCCTTTTCCCCCGAGCTGGAGAAATGGCTTCAGGTCAAAAAGGACGCGCCGCTGGATTCTTATTTGTACTTTCAGAAAATCATAGGCATCTACGTGCAGCCGTTTGTCTACCAGTATCCGGAGATTTTGTCCGTGACGCTCTATAACAACAACGGAAACGAAATCAATTATACGATCAGGCACGGGTTCAAAAAGGAATATAAGTTTATGGAAGCGGGATTGGACGCATTTATGGACGGCAACTTCACGGTGGACGTCCGATTTTCCAGGGATTACGTCGATTCGGACGGAAAGGGAATCGAGATCCCCGTGATTACGATGGTGAAAAAAGTGAGGTACGGGTCCGACACGGGGTACGTCAAGCTCGATATCGGCCTGGACCCGGCGCTGACGATCGTGAACGAGCTGGGAATCGGCAATGACGGATACGGATTTATCGTCGAAGACAACGGGAAAATTATCGCCCATCCGGACCGGTCGATGATTACGGCCCGCTTGCCGGACGATTTGCGACAGCGCATCGCGGGAAAAGAGAACGGCTCGTTTTTCCGCGAGGATACGCACGAATTCGTGTTGTTCCGGTCGATCGGATCGTCGGAGTGGAAGACCGTCGTGGTCGTGCCGTACCGGGAGTTTGCGCGAAGCATTTTTTTCATCCGCAAATTTACGATCGGCATTGCGGTTGCCGCTCTGTTCATCTCGCTGATGATCGCCATCGGCCTGTCTTCTTCGTTAACGAAACGGATCGCGAAACTGCGGAAAATCATTAAAACGACGGCGAGGGGGAAGTTCGACGCAAAAGTGGAGATCGCCGGCTCGGACGAAGTCGCGGAGCTGGGCACCGCCTTCAACGCGATGCTGGAAGATTTGGACAACATGGTGAACGCCTTGGCCGAATCGAAGGTGATGCAGCAGAAGGCGGTAATGTCCGCGCTCCAGTCGCAAATCGATTCGCACTTCCTGTACAACACGCTGGAATCGATCAATTCGCTGGCCAATCTGGCGGGCCACAAGCAAATCGAACAAACGACCATCGCGCTGTCCAAAATGCTGCGGTATACGTCGGATTACAAAAGCACCGTCGTGCCGATGCGCGAAGAGATTCAGCACTTGATTCATTATCTGGACATTATGAAAATTCGTCTGGGCGACGATTTCGAGTACGACATCCGCGTAAACCCCCGCTGCGAAGAGGCTTATTGCCTGAAAGCGATTATGCAGCCGATCGCGGAAAACAGCATGAAACACGCGAATGTCCCGTATGGCGTGCCGCTGCGCGTATGCGTAAGCGTCGACGTCGCTTCTGTCGAAGGGACGGACTATATCGTCGTGCGGATGACCGACAACGGACAAGGATTCCCGGAGCCCAAGCGCATCTGGATGAATGAGCGGATCAAGCAGATCAATTTGTCTCCCTTGCACCATCCGCATTCGAATATCGGGTTGCTCAACATCCATTTTCGCTTGAAAATGTACTACCCCCACGATCTTTGCGCAGGGGTGACTCTCGACAACGCGGAACACGATTCCGGGGCGGCGGTTGAAATCCGCTTCCCGCTGCAGACGCATGCGAAGCAGGAGGTGTCTTCCCATGTATTATAGCGCTGTCATCGTCGACGACGAGCATTTGATCCGGTCGAGCCTGTCGAAGAAGATCGGCGACTGCCGCAACGTCATCGCCGTCGGAACCGCCGCCAACGGCGTAAAATGTCTGGAATGGCTGGAGCATCATTACGCCGACATCTGCATTACGGACGTCCGCATGCCGCATATGGACGGTCTGGAATTAATCCGCCGCATTAACGAGCGGTATCCGTGGATGACCAGCATTGTCGTATCCAGCCATGACGACTTCGCGTATGTCCGCGCCAGCCTTCAACTCAACGCGGTCGATTACGTCATGAAGCCGGTCGAACAGAGCGTCTTGAACGAGTCGATCGAAGCCGCCGTGCGCAAGCTGCGGCAAACCCGCAAGGACCGCGCGGTCGCGCTGCTGGTCAAAAAACTTCCGCATCATGCCGGCATGCTGGATCGGTGGATCACGATCGTTCAAACCGTGCAGATGGAGAAGATGCACATGCTTGTCGTCGACACGCTGGAAATGCTCGAATCGTGGGTCGGCGACAACTATTATCTGTTGTACGAGCTGGCGCTCGTCTGGCTGGAGCTCGTGCTTGAGGAGATCAAGAAGGAGAAGGTCGTCCTGGAACTCGCCGCCAATCGGGAACCGGACATGGAGCGGAAGCCGATCCCGCGCGATCAGGCGAGGCTGTTTTGCCGCCTGCTGTCGGTATGGCGGCTGGAGGAAGGCGCCCAGCAAATTTTCAACGTGATGAAGTCGGTGAAAAACAACGCCACGCATCGGACGGTGGAGTTGGTCAAGCAATATATCCGGGAGCATTTCGCCGAAAAAATCAACCTGCAGGACGTGGCCGACGCCGTGTCGATGAGCCGGACGTATCTGGCCAACCTGTTCAAGCAGGAGACGGGCACAACCATCTGGAACTACCTGGTGTCCGTGCGCATGCAGCACGCGAGGGAGATGCTGCTGAACAGCTCGATGAAAAGCTACGAAATCGCGCTGCGGGTCGGCTACGAGAACAGCATCCACTTCTCGAAGCTGTTTAAAGAGCATTACGGGTTGAATCCGATGGAATACAAAAAACGCATGTTAGGCTAACGGAAGGGGAGGGGACGGACGTGGTTCGGTTCGGCATCAGCCTGTACAGCGTATCCCGCGCGATTCGCGGCGGACAGCTCACGGTGGAGGACGCCATTCAATGGATAGCCGATCAAGGCGCCGAGCATGTCGAGATCGTTCCGGCCGGCTTCAGTCTGGAGCAGGAGCCGGAGCTGATCGAGGTGATCCGCAAGAAGGCGGAGGAAGCGGGCATCGCCATCTCCAATTATGCGGTCGGGGCGAATTTTATCACGGATACGGAAGAGGCTTACGAGGAAGCGGTTCGGAAGGTCATCCGGCACGTGGATATCGCCGCGGAGCTCGGCGTGAAGCGGATGCGCCACGATGTCGCTTCCCGGCCGCTCGACCAGATCGGCATCGCGCAGTTCGAGCGGGATTTGGACCGCATGGTCGAAGCCTGCCGCCGCGTCGCGGATTACGCCTCGCAGTACGGCATCACGACAAGCGTGGAAAACCACGGCTATTACGTGCAGGCGAGCGACCGGGTGCAGCGGCTCGTGCTGGCGGTCGACCGTCCGAATTTCCGGACGACGTTGGACGTCGGCAATTTTATGTGCGCGGACGAAGATCCCGTGACGGCCGTCCAAAAAAATATCGGTCTCGCCTCGATGGTGCATCTCAAGGATTTTTACCGGAGACCGTCGTACCGGATCCCCGGGGAAGGCTGGTTCCAATCGGCGTCCGGCAACCACCTGCGCGGCGCGATCGTCGGCCACGGCGATATCGATCTGCCGGAAGTGATTCGCGTCATCAAGCGGTCCGGCTACGACGGGGATATCTCGATCGAGTTCGAAGGTCTGGAAGACTGCTTGCAAGGGACCAAAATCGGGCTGGCCAACGCCCGCCGCATGTGGGACGAAGCATAGGAGGGATAACACGATGGCAGGATGGGCTTCACTGCCGCAGCTCGTGCGGGCGGAGCTCAAGCAGCGGCGGGGGGAAGGCTGCGACGTTGCGGGATTCGAGGAACGGATCGAACGCGCGGGAGACGACCGCGAACGGCTGATGGAACTGTACCGCGAGCTCATGGAGCTCCCGGTGTCTCCATCCTTCCCGATAATCGGATGATCCGGGCTTCCATGCTGGCTGTTATATGGTCGGCGGGAAGCCTTTTTTGCGTCTTCCATCATCTGCCTGCAAGAGCGTATAATGCAAACATCGGGTTCTTTTCAAAAATATCCTAAAGGAAGATCGCTTCATGAATAAAGACTACGCGGAAAGAATAAACGCGGTCATTCAATATATCAAGGAAAACAGTTTCCGAAGACTTACCCTTGACGAATTGGCCGAGCGATCCCATTTTTCGAAATTTCATTTTAGCCGAATCTTTGCGTCTATCGCGGGCGTATCCCCGATGGCGTTCGTGAATCGGGTTCGTCTGCATAATTCCATCCGTTACTTGGCGGATACCGACAGGACCATTTTGGAGATATCGCAGCTCTGCGGTTTTGAATCGGTTGCGGCCTTTAATGCGGCCTTCAAGAAGCATTTTAATCAAACGCCAAGCGAGGTTCGAGACTACCTTCATCAAAAAAGCAAGATTTCATGGACGATTCGCAAGAAGCAAGAAGCATTATCCGATCCTCTCGGTTACGATGGAAGAAAGACGGGCAACTTTCTGAGGAGGATTTGGGATATGAACGTATCGGTTAAGGAGCTTCCCGAATACGAGGTGGCGTATGTCCGGCATGTGGGAAGTTACATGGACACCCATCAGGCATGGGCGAAATTGGAAATCTGGGCGAAAGAAAACGGTCTGTCGCCCGCCAATGCGTATTTTATCGGGATCTCTCTCGATGACCCGAATACGGTTGAGGAATGCGCTTGCCGTTATGATGCTTGCGTCACGATACCGGAAGGTTTCCCCCGGGAAAATCACGGAGAGATCCGGTTTCGGAAGCTGCCGGGGGGATGGTTTGCTTTATACCGGTTTTACGATACCGTCGACAAACTCGCCATCGCTTATCAAAGCCTGTTCGGCCAATGGCTGCCGAACAGCGGGTACGATGCCGACGACAGACCTTGCCTTGAATTTTGCATGAACGATCCCGCGAACGATGCGGAGGGGAAATGCAAGGTCGATCTGTACATCCCCATTAAGCGGAGAGCTTAGAATTCCGCGCCGCGGACTTTGGCGAACACCATCGTATCTCTTAACGCGCCTTCGGTATCACGCTCATGATTGCGAAGGATGCCTTCCAATGTGAATCCGAGACGTTCGGCTACCCGCGCGCTCCGCGTATTGCGCGAGTCGCACCGGATTTCGATCCGATTCGCTTGCAGCTCGTGTATGGCATAATTCGTAATAGCCTCCACCGCTTCGGTGATATACCCTTGGCGGCCATACGAGGTGCGTACCCAATACCCGATTTCAAATTTGCGGGTTTGCCAGTCGATCCGGTGTAGACCGCTGCTGCCGATGAATTGACCTGTTTCCTTCGATATGAGGAGCAGCCTCAGATCGGCGCGCTCCAGGAATCGCAATCGGGCCCGCCGGATGTCGAGTTCGGAATCTTCAACCGACGGGATCTGTTGGGCCCAAGGCATCCACGGACGCAATTGTTCGAGGCTCTCTTTAATCGCTTCGTTGACCGCCGCTCCGTCGCCCCATCGGGGAGCCCGGATCAGCAATCGCCTGCTTTCAAAGCTCTCCGGTATGGATAATAACATCGGCTCGACAGAAGGACTACCCATATTCCAAGCCCCCTACGAAAAATATTTCCAATGACTATAACACGAGACTTGTTCCCGCTTCAAGAGGAAATCAAAAAGAACCCCGAACGACTTAACGTCATTCGGGGTTCGATTATTCGCGCGAACTTTATTTATTCGCGCTTTCTTTGTATTTCTGCAAGAATTCCTTTACTTTTGCCGGATCGGCCTTCAGCTCATTGCCGGTTTTCACAAGCGGGCTGAGGGTCGAGAAGGCTTTGAGTTTATTGTTTTTGTAGAACTGCAGGATTTCGTCCTGGTTGATCGAGTAAAGCACAGCTTTTCTCAGATCCTCGCTCTTGGCGACTTCCCGATTTTTGGTGTTGAACAGCAGATAGGATACGGCGTTGCTCGGGATCGTTTGCAGCTTCAGCTTGCTGTCGCCTTTGACAATGTCGTACTTCGTTTCCGGAACGCCGTAGTACACATGAATCTCGCCGCTGCGCAGCGCGGAGAGCGCGCTGTCCGCATCCTTGATGAAGCGGACGGTAATTTTCGAGATTCTCGGCTCATGTTCGGTTCCCTTCATGTAGCCGGGGTTTTTGTAGAAGACAGCCTCATAGTCGTTTTTGTAAGCCAGAATATACGGACCGCTTGCATACAGCGTATTGTTGTATTTGTCGCCTTCGGTTACCGTGTTTTGGTCCCCGTACGGGATGTCTTTATTTTTGTCGAACGTTGCGACGTTATACGTATTGATTTTTTCGACTTGTTTCTTGGACACGATACCTGCCGATTGGTGCGCCAGGTAGTTCAGGACTTGCGGGAACGGCTCGGTTGTGGTCAGTTTGACCACTTGATATTTGCCTTCCTTGTTGTTGGCTTGATTTTTATCGGCAACCAGCGCGGAAATTTTCGTGTTCAGCCCTTTTTCCAGCGCTTCCTTGACGGTTCCGTTGCCGCCGGATTGCTTCACGGACTCCAGAGCTTGCAGGTCGGTTACGATCTCGACGTTTTTAATATGCTCATGCAGCGTGTACGTGCGGTGATCCGGTACGGAATTTTTGTCTTTCGCCCGCAGCAGGGAGAAGACAACGTCTTCCGCGCCTACGCGCTCGCCCGAATCAACGGCAAGCTTGTTCTCGACTTTGGCGAAGTTGATATCGTCGCGGAGAATGAAGTAGTATTCGGAGTTCCCCTCGGCGATGGTGTGGTTGAGCGACAGCGAGCCTTTGGACGTAATGACGTCGTCATCGGTCAGGTTGACCAGGCGAACGTACATATTCGTGTTCAGCATGTTGATGGACCCGTCGTTGCCTTTGATCGGGTCAAGCGACGTCAATGTGGAAGAAGCTTGCTGCAGAACCAGAGCCGTGTTGTCGCGCTTGGACTTGTCTACAAAATCAAGCTCTTCCCACGGCAGGGAACGGGACTTGGACAACCGGATCGATTTCTCGTCGACGACTTCCTTGTTGAACGCCTGGCTCTTCAACGAATTGTACAACGGTACGATATACGCTTTGTCGGTGACAAGGCGCTGTTCGAATTTTTTGTACGTCTCGACAAATTGATCGGGAGTTTGCGTCGCGGCTTCGTCGATCAGCTTGTCGATCTCCGGATCGGACAGAATGCTGTAGTCGCCGCCGGTTTTGAACAGGGAACGGACCGCATAGTCGGGGTTGCCGGTAACGGTCGTCCAGCTCGACAGAGCAATATCGAAGTTGCCCGCATCTTGTTGGGCCTTGAAGCTGCCGTAGTCGGGCTGAATGTTCAGCTTCACGTTAAAGCCGTTTTTGGTGAGCTGGTCCCGGATAATGTTGATGTCGGATTCGCCCGAGCTCATGCCCAGCAATTCGATCGTGATTCCGGATTGCTCGGCCGGTTGGGACGAGTCCGTGTTGTTCTCGGCGGCGTCTTTTTCCGTCTTCACGGAGCATGCGCTCATGGTGAGCATCAGAGCGAGCCCGAGGGTGAATAAAGAGCGTTTTTTCATTTCTCTCTCCTCCTAAGAATGATATTTATTTTTATGAGAAATCCGCAAAGGGACGGATCACCAGAGTTGGGTTGTTGTTAGTCCGTCTTCGGATCGAGCGCGTCCCGCAGCCCATCTCCCAGAAAGTTAAAGGACAAGACCAGCAGCATAATGGCGAGCCCCGGATAAATAGCCAGATAAGGATGGGACTCCAGGTATGTGCTTCCCAGCTTCAGAATGTTTCCCCACTCCGGAATATGAGGCTCCACGCCGAGTCCCAAGAAGCTCAGGCTGCTCGTGGAAATGACGGCGCTGCCGATCGTTAATGTCGATTTGACGATCATCGGCGCAAGCGAGTTGGGCACGATATGCTTGAATATAATGGGCAAGTTCCCGGCGCCGAACGCCCGCGCCGCTTCCACGAACTCGAAGGTGGACACTTGCAGGACATTGGCCCTCATGGTTCGGGCATAGGTCGGAATCGCCCCGACGCTAAGCGCCAGAATCAGGTTGACCGTGTTCGCGCCGAACGCGGCGATAATCGCGATGGCGAGCAGTATGCCCGGGATGGCGTACAGAATGTCCAGAAGCCGCATGATGATGTTGTCGGTGTGCCGGCCGTAATATCCGGAGATCGCGCCGAGTATGCCTCCGATCACCAGAGGAATGGCCGTGGAGATGACACCGACAATCAGCGAGATCCGGGCGCCGAACACGATTCTGGAAAACAGGCATCGGCCAAAGTTGTCCGTTCCGAACGGATACGCCAGGCTGGGGGATTGAAGGATCGCCCCGTAATTGTTGTTGATGGCCACGCTGTAGCTGAACGTAAAGTAGCTGCAAACGGATATGGAAAACAGAAAAACGATAAAGAACAAGCCCAACATCGATGTGGTGTTCCGCGTAAGCCGTTCCCATACGTCTTCCCATTTCGCCGTAGCCGGACTGCCGTGCTTGCGGATTTTGGCAAGCAGGTTCAGTCCGAGCAGCAGCGCAAACAAATTGCCGGTGACAGCGGTCAGCATGAGCGGATAGGCCAGAAACTTCATCCCCGAAGGAACGTGATGTCCCTTAACATGTTTCGACACAAGCAAAAAAGCGACAACGTGAAACACCGTGATCGCCAACAGAACGTACATCGATTCCAGAAACAAATTGGCGACATACGGCTTGAACAAATTCAACGCCGATACCGCAATGACAAACAGCCCGGTAAGCACCGTATATACGGCGAGCGTATATTCGGGAGTTTTCTGTTTTTTGATCAGGTTGAAGGCGGCCGTGACCACGAACAGATTGGCCGTCAATATACCGAGCAGTTGCACATATCCCAAAGCTCTTGTCGAGTTCCTGATATAACCGTGAGCCAGAATATCTTTACGGATCATTGCCGTTATGGCGATTTGCAGAACTGTAAAAATCGCATAAGCCAAAAACGCGGCGAAAACATAGGAACGAACGGTCTTGTCCGTGAAATCGTAACTGTTGAACAACAGGATCGCAGACAAGATCAAGGATACAATCCAAGCGAAGTTGGCTTGACTGTACTCCTGTGAAGCTTTAAGCTTGTACTGGGTTTCCTGTTTGGCAGCATACGTCGTTGTCATGATGGCACCCGCTTTAGTATTGTTTCAACTTCGATCGGATTCTGGGGTCGAAAAATGCGTATAAAATGTCGACCACAACATTGACGATCGAAATGGTGATCGCCGTATACACGACACCGCCCATGATGGCGGGAATATCCGGGATAAATTGCTTGTCTACGATATAGCTGCCGATCCCGCTGATGTTAAAAACTTTTTCCGTCACGGATGCGCCGCCCAGCATACCGCCGAACTGCAGGCCGATGACGGTGATGATCGGAATGATCGCATTGCGCACGGCATGCTTCAGCAGCACTTGTCTCCGGCTCAGACCTTTCGCTCTGGCGGTCATCATATAATCTTCGTTGATAACCTCCAAAGTGGAGGACCTCGTCATTCTGGCTACGGCGGCCGTTAAGCCCGTGCCCAGCACGACAACCGGCATGATGATGGACAGCCAGTTTTGCGGACTGTAGGTCGCCGGCAACCAGTGGAGCTTGATCGAGAACGTCAATATGAAAATAAGGCCTTGCCAAAAGTTCGGAATCGACAAGCCGACCAGAGCGATAAACATAAACGTATAATCGAAGAACGAATTGCGTTTAACGGCGGAGACGATCCCGATCGGCAATGCGATCGCCATAGCCAGAAGCAGCGAGATAACCGCCAGCGTCAGCGTGATCGGGAACTTCCTGGCGATGGTCGACGTAATCTCCTCGTTCCCGGAGAACGATTTGCCCAGATCGAAGGTGAAAATACCTTTGATGTTGTTCCACAGTTGAACGATATAGGACTGATCAAGTCCGTACATTTTGTTGAACGCGGCGATCTGCTCGTTCGTCGCGGTTTCGCCCAGGATGTTGGCGGCCGGATCAAAGGGCGACAGATACAAAATCGTAAAGACGATAACGGCCACGCCAAAAATGACGAACACGCTCATGACGAGTCTTTCGAAAATGTATTTCAGGTACGGATTGCTATAGAGAAACAGCAGCACATACATGAGCAATCCGGGGATAAACGATACGATCAAAAACAACGGATGCTCGATAAGCGACTTGAAGGTGTCGGCGAAGCTCAATCTTTTCAGTTGGCCTTGCTGCAGCTTCTGTTCGGTTCGCTCGATGACTGCTGCGCGAAACTGCGCTTCCGTCAACTTTTCGACTTGCCGGTCCAGCTCCCGCTGACTGACCTGCTGGCCGAAGAAACGGTGCTTTCGCAGCAGTTGCTCCTTTAATTCCGCCCGAAGTTCTTCCTTATAATTGGAAGCGATCAGTTCAAGTTTGGTTTTGGCCAATTCGGACGAGTACGAATCCGTTCTTCTCTTGTATAAATACACGAGCCATACAACGAGATGAACGGGAGCCCCCAATAATAGAATCAGATATCTGTACGGAGGATACAAGAACATTTTGCTGTAGGCTCTGCTGATGATGGCTGTCAAATCGAACTTTCTGGCTGCTTCCGTCCCCACAACGTTCTCCTCCCGGGTTGTTTAAATTGCATAAATCCGATCAGTATTGTATATTTTATTTTAGCATCTTTTTAAAGTCAATAGCAGGTGAGAGAAAAATGGAGCCCATTCTACAAGTAAAAAATTTGTCCGTATCCTTTCAATCCCGCGGTGAAGAAGTCCGGGCCGTGCGCGGCGTAAGCTTCGATATAAAAAAGGGAGAGACGTTGGGAATTGTAGGCGAATCGGGAAGCGGCAAGAGCGTGACTGCCCGGTCCATTATGCGATTGCTCCCTTCTCCACCTTCATTTCTTAAAGAAGGAGAAATTATTTTCCTGGGCGAGAACCTGGCTCACAAAACCGAGAAAGAAATGGAAAACATCCGGGGCCGGGACATCGGCATGATTTTCCAGGACCCGATGACTTCTCTCAACCCTACGATTAAAATCGGGAAGCAAATATCGGAGAGCTTGATCAAGCATCAGGGATTGTCCAAGAAAGAAGCGGAAAAGCAAGCGATCGACATGCTGAAATTGGTCGGCATCCGAAACAGCGAAGCCCGTTACCATCAATACCCGCACGAGTTCTCCGGCGGCATGCGGCAGCGGGTGATGATTGCCATGGCGCTGGCTTGCCGTCCGGCCTTGCTGATTGCGGACGAACCGACGACGGCGCTTGACGTGACGATTCAGGCCCAGATTCTGAATCTGATGAAAAATATGCAGCAGCGGTTCGGGACTTCCATTATTTTGATCACGCACGACCTCGGCGTTGTGGCCGGCATGTGCGACCGCGTTGTCGTCATGAAGGACGGAGAAATCGTAGAGACGGGAACGACGGAAGAGATTTTTGAGAATCCCCGGCATCCGTATACGCTCAAACTGTTAAACGCGCTGCCGCGTCTGGACGAGAAAAAGAAACCGAAGCCGGCGCCGCTTGTATGGACCAAGCCGGACGACCGGCCGTTTATCGAAGTCCGGTCGCTTAAGAAGTATTTTGACCTGGGAAAAGGGAACATCCTCAAAGCGGTGAACGGCGTCAGCTTCCACATCAACAAAGGTGAGACGCTCGGCGTCGTAGGCGAATCCGGCTGCGGCAAGTCGACGACGGGACGGACGATCTTGCGGCTGCACGAGCCGACCGGCGGAGAGGTGCTGTACGAGGGGATGTCGGTTAACCGGTTGTCCTCGAGAGAGATGAAGATCATGCGCCGTTACATGCAAATGATCTTCCAGGACCCTTACGCGTCGCTTAATCCCCGGATGAAGGTTCTGGATATTATCGGCGAAGCCCTTGATGTCCAAAAACTGACGGCGAGCAAGCAGGAACGGAAGAAGCGGGTCGAGGAATTGCTCGATATGGTTGGGCTGGACCCGTCCTTCGCCATGCGTTATCCGCACGAGTTCTCCGGCGGGCAGCGCCAGCGGATCGGAATCGCCCGCGCTCTTGCGGTCGACCCCAAATTTATTGTGTGCGACGAGCCTCTATCCGCTCTCGACGTCTCGATTCAGTCGCAGGTCGTCAAGCTGCTCGAAGAGCTGCAGCACCGGCTCGGTCTGACTTACCTGTTCATCGCGCACGATCTGTCCATGGTCAAGCATATCAGCGACCGCGTAGCCGTGATGTATATGGGGAAAATTGTCGAGCTGGCCGAAAGCGAAGAGCTGTATTCCAATCCGCAGCACGAATACACGAAGACGTTGTTGGCCGCTATTCCGGTTCCCGATCCGCGGATCGAGTCGAAAAAGAAAAGAGTGCTGATGGACGAGCAGACGGAAGGCGACAAGTACAATCTGGAAAACTCGGAACTTGTCGAAGTGTCCAAAGGACATTGGGTGGCCCTTCCCGTTAAGTGATCCCCGCATAAGCGGCACGTCGAATAAGGATCTTCCGGTTCAACGGGCGATCCTTTTTTTATTCGGCAAAAAAGCTTGAATTTCATGTTGATTCTGATATGATGAAAAATGATTTTCGGGTAACAGTTTAAGCGCCAGATGGGGGAAGAGGAATGAGCCTTTTTAAGAAGATCAAAGAAAGTGCTCTCAGCGCGGCTGACAAAGCCCAGCAAACGGTTGAAATCACAAGGATCCATGCCCAGATTTCCGGTAAAGAAAAGGAAATCGCGAATCTGTACCAGCAGCTAGGCAAACGGGTCTTCGATGCTTATGT
Source organism: Paenibacillus thermoaerophilus (assembly GCF_005938195.1). Lineage (GTDB taxonomy): Bacteria > Bacillota > Bacilli > Paenibacillales > Reconciliibacillaceae > Paenibacillus_W > Paenibacillus_W thermoaerophilus. The sequence continues at coordinate 16,978 of NZ_VCQZ01000018.1, read as the reverse complement.
TACGGGGGACCTGCAGTCCGCCGAACCGAATATCGCCGAATATTCCGGAAAAGTCATTGAAATTCAGAAAGAAATCGAGGTTTTAAAACAAAAAATCAGAGAAATTAAAAATGAAAAGCAGTGTGAATGCGGCACTACGGTACCGGCGGATGCGCTTTTCTGTTCTTCCTGCGGCCGCAAATTGGAGACGCCGGCGAAGGAACCGCAATCGAATGTCGAAGGCGCGGATGATCCGGCTCTTTGCGCGGTTTGCAAGAACCCGCTGGAGGCGGGAGCCAAATTTTGCGTTCATTGCGGAACCTCGCAGGCTGCGGCGAAAGAAGGGATCGGCGAATGAAGCAATTTGCAAACGTCATCCGCGAATATACCATTTGGGTGAGATCGTTCCGTATCGTCAATGTGCTGCTGCCGTATCATTTGTACATATTGTTCGGCGGTTTGGGCGTCCTGTTGTTGAATGACATTTTAATCCAATTGGATGCATCTATTTCGCTTCTATACCCGATCGGGCATTATTCGTTTCTTGCCGGCATATTCCTGACGCTCGCGGCCGAACATAAAAAATACCTTCCCTATGCGCTGTGGGGCTATGTGTTTTACGTGTTGTTTCCGTTTAAAAGCTTCTCGTTGTATCAAATCATCGAATCCGTTATTTATATCGCGGCCGGCTATCATTTTATGAAATTCGAGGCTGCCGAATGGTCCAACAACCACAGCTTGAATTCGTAACATCATACTTGGAAAAATCCGATTTTCATCATGTGCATCTACAGCATCTGTAGGTGCACATTCGATTATGGGTCTGTTTCCAAAATCCAGCGCATATCAGGCGGAGGCTGTCATGATCTGTCCAAACTGTTCGTCATCGCAAGAAAACGGAACCTATTGCTCCCAGTGCGGCACGCTTCTGCGGGAGAAAGAACCGGAGTCTGCGCTGCAAGCGGACGTGTCCGCGCCATCGGCGGAACAGCCGCAGCCGGCGCAGGCGCTGCCCGATCCGGAATATTCTGCGCCCTTTGTCAGCCTGCATACAGCCGTCTATATGGGCCTGGCCGTATTGCTGTTCGGATACGCCTGCGTACATTTCTGGAGCTAAGGAGACTGTAAGCATATGTGGCATCGCATCGCGTCTATCACGGTTTTTTTCGTTTTGCTCGCCGGCGCTTTTGTCTTCTTTCAAGTGGAGAAGCGTTCGGCCGTATCGGCCCAAAACCATACGCCCGGCGAAAGCGAGCTGAAGCGGCAGCTCGAACAGCAATACGACGAATGGTGGAAAAATAAAGAAGATGTCGTCGAAAGCAGATTGACCTATCAGACAAAAATCGCCGTCGTTCATGTCGGAGAAATAAACACCGACCTTCTGTACGGCAGACGGGTGGGCGATCTTGGGGAACGGCTAGCCACGTTTAATCCGGAAACGAAGTCCATGTACTATTATTCGGAAGACCATATCCCGCAAAAAGACGACAATCTGGTGGTCGTGCAAGATATTCATTCGCTGGACGTGTTGGTTAAAGAAAACATTTACCGGACCAAAGACCAGGCCCGGATCGGCTTTACGCCTTTCGAACAACCGGATTCGGATTCCGAAGCTCCCGATTATTTCTTCGTTAACGAAGCCCGATTGTTTAACGGCCAAACGATGATCGCCTCCCTGCTGAACGACAACGGCGATATCCAGGTGGAATTCGATCAGCAAGTGAAGCGGTTGGCTCCCGGCGAAAAAGCGGTATTCGAAAAATCGGCCGAAAAGGACCGTCTGAAAATCCGCTCCAAAGTCGTGGTCACCAATTACGGCATGTGGGATTCCGTCAATATGAAATATGTCGTCAATCGCTAACACGGAGGTTTCCATGAAACGTTTGATCTCGATGTTCATGGCCATGTTGATGTTGATCGGTCCGGTTCGATTGCCGGAAGCCCGCGCGGAGATCGTCCCTTACCGCACGGTCGAACCGATTCCCATTTTGTTCGTTCACGGGTACAGCGACAACGGAAAATCGTGGACGGAATCGGAATTTTATCATTACGTGCAGACGCTTGGTTCGACAGTGGTCAGCGTCGACTATGGCGAATACAGCAAAAACGATATCACCGCCGATAAAATCGACGAAATTTATACCGAGGCCATCCGGAAATTGCCGCCGGGAAAATTTGATGTCGTGGCCCACAGCATGGGCGGCTTGTTAACCCGCTATTATTTGTTGAAGCATCCGGAAGTTCGGAACAAAGTGCGCCGGGTGATTTTTATCGGAACGCCGAATCACGGCTCTCCCGCCGCTTTCTTGAACCGCATCTCGGATATGATCGACGATCCGGAAGACTACTGGCCGGAGGGAAGGAACGATCCGGGCGTAAAACAATATCAATACCTGTATAAAGAGTACTTGGATCAAATGTTCGACTCTTACGACGGAGGGTTGATCGGAAAAACGCCGTTCGAAGAGTGGCTGAATGAAAAGCATCCGGAGGTCATCCGGAAAATCAAGGACGCGCAGTTTACGGAAGCGGGCCAAAACCTGACCGATCTGGGGACGCGCGTGTTGTCCGGAGGAGAAAATTATCGTTACAGCGAAGCGTTTAACGAATATGCCAAGTTGATCGCCGGCCGCGCGTACGAACGCGAGTACCGCGCTATGCTGTACGGAAGCTTGTGGGCCGTCCAAGCGGACGACTCGGTTTCCGATAAGCAGCAAATGATTGACAGAAGCCTGATCGACGAGGGAACCAAAGTCAAAGAAGGCACGAAGTCTTGCGAGTGGTGGTCGCTGTGGTTGTACTGCAAGGGCGAAGACAACACCGCGAAAAATATCGTCCAGGACCGTCTCCTGTACGAACGATTCGACTTGTTGCATTACGTCGATCAAGACGGGAAAGAAAAAGTCCGCGAGAGCGTCATTGCGAATCTGCTGCTGCATCGGCTGTGGCTGGACGAATCTTTTTACCGCCATATGGCCAATCTCCGCAACGAATACTTCCCGCAATACATTACGATCGCAACCGTCGACGACCCCGGGCACAAGATGGGGCGGTGGACCGTCGACCTGTTTATCAAAAATCTCAACACCTGGCCGAACGAAGACCACGATTCCGTCGTGCCGCTGAGCAGCGTGAAGCTGACCAATTGGATCGATAAAGAGTCAAGTTTTCTCGACCGGAATGTGCAAATCCTGCCGGACATGCGAATGTCCAAAGACAAGGACACCCAGAAAAAGCGGGGGCGCTACATCGCCCACTCCGATCAGATGAAGGCGACGGACGAATTGCGGGAGGAATACGAGAACCCGCTGACAGGCGTAAACGACGAGGACCTGGTCTTGACGATAGACCCGAATTCCCGAGGAGCGTCCAAAACGGGGAAAGTGGTTGTCGTCAGACCGAACAACGAATCGCTGGGCCTCGAATACAAACTGAAAATCCAATCTCCGGTAAAAGCGGAGGTCCGGATCATGGAGCGGGACGAATACCAGACCTGGGAACGCATGAATCCCGTGAATTTGATGAGGGGCGACTATTCCGGCTATCAGGGAGAGTATTCGATCAAGACCGGCGAAAAAATCAGAGATTACGTAATTGTCGCGTCCGCTCCGGTAGAGGTTACGTACGAGGCCGACGGGGACGCCGGGATCGGCGCTTACCCGTATTACGTTCAGACGCTGGAATCCACGATCGATGGAAATAAAGCCGTTCAAACCTTCCGGGTCATTCAGCGGTCGGACGATCGGATGATGGGCGGATTCGGCGCAAAAGACTTCATCTTCAAGCTGAACGGCAAGCCCATCCGGAACGCCCGGTTAAGCGTGAAGAAACAGACGATCCGTTCGGTCTCCAACGTTCTGCTTGCGCTGGACTACTCCAATAGCATGAACGGCCTTCCCAAGTTTCTGTCGATGGCGAGCGCGGAGGATTTTATTACAAGGCTGAAAGGCAAGACGGAGGCACAGGTAGGGGTCTTGGGATTTACCGATCAGATCAGGATTTTATCGGGTTTGACCGATCAGTATGAGCAGGCCGGCAAAAGCGTGTATGTCAATCTGAGCGGCGGCACCGCCTTGTACGATGCGGTTGTGGCCGGAGCCAACATGCTGTCGGGAGCACGCGGCAAAAAGTCGATGCTGCTGATGACGGACGGCAAAAATGAAAGCGGCCGTGCGAAATTGGACGAAGCGATTCAAGCGGCCCAAAACGCGGACGTGTCCCTGAATGTGATCGGCCTGGGCAATGTCAATATGGACGTGCTTCAGCGAATGGCGAGCTCGACAGGCGGGAAGCTGATGTATACGTACGCTCCGGAAGAACTCGCCGGGTTGTACAATACGGTGATGGAAGAAGAGGATTATATCTATACGCTTCAATTCGATCCGGATTGGAACGAGAATCAGGTTCTGACGATCGAGATGACGCAAAACCGTTCGAACGCCGCCGAAGCCGAATTCAAGTTCAGGGATATTGCGGAGTTTATTGCCGGCTTTACGTCCAAGGCCAAAAAGTTGTGGAATGATCTGAAGGAGGCGTACTAGTCTTGCGGATATCCGTTTCCGATCCGAATCCGGCGCTTGCGCCGGCCGAAAAACCGGCGCCGGCCCTGCTGCGATGGGTATCCGCCGACGCCGTGTGGGTTTCCGTGATGGCGTCTGTCGCGCTGTACTTCCTGGATACGCAGTGGGCGAATACGGTATTATTCGGATACTTGTTGGTGCTGGCGCCTCGCCATAAGACGTTTTGGCCGGCGCTCGCCACCTTGGCCATTTTTACGATTCTCGGGTTCCATGCGGCTCACCGGTTCGATTGGGACAAAGCGAACGATTGGCTGATCGGCCACGTTGTCCCCGTGTTCGCCGTGATGGCGCTGGTCCGCTTGAACCAACAGGACGCCGTATTCCGCAAAGTCCGCGCCGCATGGACCGCGATCAACCGAAAGGCCAGACTGCACTGGATTCCAGGCTCGATCTTGACCGGGACTTTGGTCAGCTTGCTCGTTCGGGATCATTTTTGGATTTACGGCGGTCTGATCGTCATCCTTGGCATGCTGACGGCGTTCCCGAACAATAGACAAAAATGGCGGTCCGGCTTGCTCATGATTACGGTTCACGTGCTCTTGATCCACTTGTTTCTCGACCACGGACTCGTCCACATCAAGCTGGACCCCGTAACGTACATCTCTTCCAATTGGGGAACCGTCGTGTCGCCTTATCTGGCGATGCTGGCCATGCTCTACGGTACAGCCAAGCGGAACCCCATCTCGTGAGACGGGGAGGCGGAACATGACCGAAAAATTGCGCCAAGTGTTTTACCGCGTCGGAAATGTCGTCATTATCTGCGCGTCCCCGATCTTCGCGTTGTTTCTGTTGGTCGGCCTCTTGTTTAACCCGACGGATGCGGCCACGGATACGGCCGGGCCGGTCCTGTTCGCGGTCGGTTATACGGCATTCGTCATCTGCTTTTACAAGTTTCTGAGAAGGCCGATGCCGGGCAGCAAGCTTCAGGTTTTCTTTGTTTACTTGCTCTCCGGATTTATTCTCGTTCTTAGTGCGGCCGTATTGAATATATTGCGTCTGATGATCGCGGATTGACCGGAGGGATAAAGACCGGAGGCGTATCGTTGTCCGATAGCCTCCGGTCTTGATGCGTTTCGCCCGAGGTGACCCGCATGGTGGTGACGTCCGGCGGATGCGGCGAGAAGAAATGGCGTTGCGTTTGTCGAAAGCTCCCGGAACCGGCGAAAATGCGGCCGCAGCGAGAAAAAGCGAGGTTGCAGCGCGACCGTAACGCCGTTCGATCCATGCAGCGAGAAGAAACGTGCTTGCGGCAAGAGCTGCGGCTTGGCCGGGCGGGGGCGTTACGTTGACGAGCCGTTGTCCCCGAGCTGCAGCGCCCGATTGACGAAGCCGCCCGCCGCCTCCAGCCGGGCCCGGGCTTCTTCGGCGGAGACGCCGGCCAGAAGCATGACGATCGCCGTCTTCGCCTGCTGGTCCGAGTCGCGGAACGCCTTCTCGATCTCTTCGTCGGAAGCTCCGGTGGCCAGAGAGATGATCCGCTTCGCGCGGAACACGAGCTTCTCGTTGGAAGGGTTCAGGTCCACCATCAGGTTTTGATAGACTTTGCCGATGCGCACCATGGCGGCGGTCGACAGCATGTTCAGGATCATCTTCTGCGCGGTTCCCGCCTTCATGCGGGTCGAGCCGAGGATGACCTCGGGGCCGACGACCGCTTCGAGGCAGAGATCGGCATATTGGCGCATCGGCGTGTCCTCGTTGTTGCACAGCCCGATCACGTAGGCGCCGTTAAGCCGGGCTTGCTGCATGGCGCCGAGGACGTAAGGCGTCCGGCCGCTGGCGGCGATGCCGACGACGGTGTCGCCCTGGCGCACGCCCGCCTCGTTAATGTCGGCCGCGCCGTTCTGCGAGCTGTCCTCGGCCCCCTCGATCGGGTCCTTGATCGCGCGGAAGCCGCCCGCGATCATGCCTTGCACCATGGACGGATCGGTCCCGAAGGTAGGCGGGCATTCGGACGCGTCCAGAATGCCGAGCCGGCCGCTGGTGCCGGCCCCGACGTAGAACAGCCGGCCTCCCTGCCGGAAGGAATCGACGATCCGGTCGACGGCTTGGGCGATCTGCGGAATGATCCGCCGCACGGCTCCGGCGACCTTGGCGTCCTCCTCGTTGATGAGACTGACGATCTGCTCCGTCGGAAGCTGGTCGATCCGCATGCTGTCGGGATTTTGCTGCTCGGTGGTCAGATGGTTCAGAAGCTCATGAGAGATCATGTATAATACCTGCCTTGTGGTCAAAGTAAACGCAGAGCCAGCAGCGCGGCGCCTTCCGCCGGGGATCTGGATGATTGCGGGAGCGCGATCCGCAACTGCGGGTAGACGGCCGCGAGCTTCCGTGCGAACGCGGAGCGGAACAGCTCCGAGCGCTGAAACACGGACCCCGCCAGCACGACCTCCAGGCTCGGCAGCGCGGGGTCTTTGCGCAGCAGCGCAAGCGCCGTGTCGCCCAGCTTCTCCGCCTCTTCCCCGACGATGCGCGCCGCTTCGGCGTCTCCCGCCTCCGCCGCGCGCACGCACAGCTCGCAGAACGCCGCGATGTCGGACTTGGACGTGTCCTTCCGGTATACGTATTGCTTCAACTCGGCGGGCGACGCATACCCGCGTTCGCTCAGAATCATGGGGAGCAGCTCCGTGTCCGCGACGCCGTCGAAGCTTCGCATCGCCGCCTGCAGGGCGCGCAAGCCGATGGCGTAGCCGCTGCCTTCGTCGCCGAGCAGATGGCCCCATCCGCCGGCGCGGTAGGTTGACCCGTCGGGTGTCAGCGCTTTCGCGATCGAACCCGTGCCCGAGATGACAAGAACGCCGTACGGCCGGCCCAATGCAGCCATCAACGTGATCTCCGCCTCGGACAAAATGTGCACGGGCATATCTCCGAATCCTCTCTCGCGCAGGGCGGGCAGCAGCGGGCGCAGGACGCCTTGCTTCTCCCGCTCCGAGTCCACGCCGGCCATGCCGATGCACAAGCCGGCCGGGCTCATGCCCGCGAGCTCCGGGGCGCGGGACAGCTCCTCCATCAGTCTGACGATCTCCCGCACGGCCGCCTCGACCGAGACGGAGTAGGGGTTGGTGGAAAACCCCCAGGCTTTGGCCAACGGTAGCCCTTGCGGGGAGAGGGCCGCCAGCTCCGTCTTGGTTCCGCCGCCATCCATGCCGATAACATATCGCATAACGGACCTCCAATCGGATTTGACTTTGAGTATAAGCGATGAAAGTTAGAATGTAAAACAAAATTTTAATTCACCAAAAAACTTGTTGAAATATTGGTTCATCGCCCATATAATAAACGCAACCGGCCTCCACAAAAGGTTGGCGTGCGGCTCCGGCGGATGCCGGTCCGCGGCGCCGGCAGGCTCGCGCATACGGCATCTGCCGGGTTCGCGGCCTTGCGGAGTCCGACTGTTAGGCGTATCGGAGGGGTTCATTTATGACCGGGGAAAGGGGTTGGGAGATTTGAAGGGCGGTTTAATCCGGTTGCGCGAAGCGATCGATCAGCTTAGTCCGTCCGAGCGCAAGGTTGCCGATTACATCATGCAGAATCCGGCGGAGATGATCACGCTGTCCGTTGCGCAACTGGCTGCCCGCAGCGGTTCCAGTCAGGCCGCCATCATCCGAATGTGCAAATCTTTAGGCATCGGCAGCTATCAGGAGCTGAAGCTGAAGGTCGCCGGTGATCTTCGGGACATGGAATCGACCGGCTATCAGGACATCAAGCCGGGCGAGACGATCGCAGGCATCATCCAGACGGTGAGCAACAACAACATTCAATCGATCAGGGACACGGTCAACATTTTGGACGCGAACATGGTCGAGCAGGCCGTTCTGGCGCTGGACCGGGCGAAGCGCATTTTCTTCTTCGGCGTCGGCGCATCCAATCTGATCGCGATGGACGCTCAGCAGAAGTTTCTCCGGATCAACAAGACGAGCATGTCGTTCTCCGACATCCACGTTCAGCTCACCACGGCGGTGACGATGACGGAGGAAGACGTCGCGGTCGGCATCTCGTATTCGGGGGAGACGAAGGAAGTGATCCGCGCGCTGTCCATCGCCAAGGAGCAGGGCTGCCGCACGATCAGCATCACCAAATACGGCGAAAACACGCTCAGCAAACGGGCGGATATCCCCTTGTACACGTCGTCCACGGATTATCCGATCCGCAGCGGCGCGATGGCCTCCAGGATTACGCAGCTCAATCTGGTGGATATTCTCTACCTGGGCGTGGCCAGCCGGAATTACGAGAAGACGGTTTCGTATCTGGAAAAAACGCGACAGGCCATCAAAAACCTATAGAAGGACGGCCTGATCATTCATGGGAGGTTTTATCCGGTATGAAGAAAAGCTTGCTCCTGACTTCCGCATCGCTGCTTCTGGTCATGACCGCTTGCAGCAACGGTTCCTCGGACAACAGCAGCTCGGCCAGCCCCAGCCCCGGCTCCAGCGCCAAAGCGGAAGCGAAGCCGGATACGGTCAAGGTCTGGACGTATCCGGTGCACGCCACATACGAGGACGATTTGAAAGCGCTAATCGCCGATTTTAACAAGCAATACCCGCACATCAAGGTGGAATACGAGATGCTCTCCTGGGCGGAGGGGCCGAAGAAATTCGACGTCGCCCTCAACTCGGGCAATCCGCCGGACCTGTATTTCCACAGCGTGGACGGCCAATACGTCGCGACCGGTCTGGCGATTGAGCTGGACAAATATCTCACGCCGGAGATTAAAGAGGATTATTTGCCGGGCACGCTGGAGCTCGGCCAGATTCAGGGCAAGCAATATGGGCTTCCGATATACCAGTACCAATGGGCATGGGGCGGCAACAAGCGGCTGCTGGAGGAAGCGGGCATCGATTGGCAAAAGATTCAGAAGCAGGGATGGACGTGGAGCGAGTTCCTCGCTGCCGCGGAGAAGCTGACCAAGAAGCGTCCGGACGGCAGCACGCAGTATGCGCTGACGACCGACGGCAACGGCGCGAACAACGACTTTATCGAGCTGCTGACGAAAAACGCCGGCATCCCGGACGTGCTGGACAAGGACGGCAACTTCCAGTTGGGCGACCAGCGCGTGCTGAAGACGATGCAGTTCATCAAGACGCTGCTGGATAAGGGGTATATGCCGAAGGAAACGGCGGCGCTGGACGCGAAAAAGCGGACGGATATGTTCTACGCCGGCCAGACGGCGATTCTCTCCAAGGCGATTCCCTACTATGACGTCACGATCCAGAACCGCAACAAAGACATCGACGCCGGCAAAATTCAAGGGGAGAAGATCGATTTCGTCCTGTTGCCCGTTCCCCATGCGGACGACGCGAAACCGGGCACGGTCATGGGCGGCGAAGGCTATGTCGCCTTCCGTCAGAAGAAGGATCAAGGGGAGGAGCACGCGAGAAACACGTTCCTCGTAATGGAGGCGCTCAGCGGCGCCAAAGCCGGCAATTCCGCCAACGAGCTGTGTCTGCCGTTCGTGCGCAAGTCGCAGCAGAAGGAATTCGAGGGCAAAGGCAAAGCGAACCCGGTCAATCTCGAAGCGGCCAACATCATGGCGGCCAACCGCGTCAATCCGGTCGTGCTGAGTCTCGACGTGACGAAAGCCGACAAGATGAAGCAGTTTAAAGAGCAGGTGCTGAAGCCGAATATGCAGGCGCTGTACGCGGGAGAGAAGACCCCGGAGGCGATTGCGGAGACGTTCAAAACCGAAGGGAAAAAGTTTTTCGGGCAATAAAAGCGGCAATGCGCGAGGCTCCCCCGGAGGAGCCTCGCGTTGTTTGGACTATGCGCGTCAGGAGGGATCCCGCCTATGGCGGCAAGATGGATCAGGGAATACGGGTGGGCGTATCTGTTTATTTTGGCGCCGGTCCTGCTGTTCCTGACTTTTACGTTATATCCCGTCGTCCAGGCCTTTTTGATGAGTTTCCAGCATTACGACATTCTGGATTCCACCTGGGTGGGACTGGATAACTACACGCGGATGGTGCAGGACGACATCTTCTGGAAGTCCATGAAGAACACGGTGATTTTCACCGTCGCCACCGTTCCCGTCAATATCGGCATCACGTTTGCGCTGGCGTTTCTGATCTCCAAGATGCGGCAGTCGCACCAGACGTTCTACAAAGCGGCCCTGTATCTGCCCGCAGTCGCATCCGGGGTGACGATGTCCATCGTGTGGATGAAAATGTTCGATCCGACCGCCGGCGGGCTGCTGAACCAGTTCCTGGGATGGTTCGGCATCGAGCCGGTCATCTGGCTGGGCAAGAGCAGCACGGCGCTGTTCTCCATCATCCTGATGAACTGGCTCAGCTCGCACGGTTCGGGCATCATCCTGTACCTGGCCGCGATGGGGGGCATTCCGAAGTCGCTGTACGAGGCCGCCGATATCGACCATGCGAGCCCGTGGACCAAGTTCGCCCGCATCACTTGGCCGCTGCTCAAGCCGACGACGCTGTATTTGCTTGTCACCGGCGTCATCACGTCGTTCCAGGTGTTTATCGCCATTTATCTCATGACGCAGGGCGGTCCGAACTTCGCCACGACGACCATCGCATATTTGATCTATGAAACCGCATTCAAATTTTACGATTTCGGTCTCGCTTCTGCCCAATCGTTCGTCCTGGCGGGCATTATCGTCATCGTGGCGGTTATTCAATTCAAAGCGTTCTCGAGCGACATCGAGTACTAGGAGGGGATTGCCTTGGCAGCTCGGACCCGCGCCATGACGCTGTTTTTTGCCATCGCCATACCCATCTTGCTGTTCTGGGTATTTATCACGATTCTGCCTTTGTATTGGATGGTGGTCGGTTCGGTGCAGGACAGCTCCATCTCCGCCACCTATCAGCCGAAGCTCATTCCCGATCCGTGGTCTCTGGCGCCCTTGGCGCGCTTCTTCGACAAAACATCGGCTTGGCGCTGGCTGTTCAACTCCCTGTTCGTGTCCAGCGTCCTGACGGTGACCAACGTATTTCTGGCCTCGCTGGCCGGGTACGCTTTTGCCAAACTGAAATTTCCGGGGCGGAGCAGCATCTTCTGGGTGCTGCTGACCACGATGATGATTCCTTCGCAGGTGACGCTGATCCCGTTGTATATTCTCGTGATTAACGTCTTCGACATCGGCAATACCTATACGGCGATCCTGCTGCCGTCGATCGTCACCGTAGGCAATATTTTTCTGATGAAGCAGTACATGTCGACGCTGCCTTCCTCGCTGATCGCGGCCGCGCGCATCGACGCCTGCAGCGAATTCGGCATCTTCTGGAAGGTCATTCTGCCGATGGCGAAGCCCGGTCTGGCCGTTCTGGCGATCTTCACGTTTGTCGCTTCCTGGAACGACTTCTTCTGGCCGCTCTTGGTGACCAATTCGGACAGCATGCGCACGGTCCAGGTGGGACTCGCTTCCTTCGTGTTCGCGGATTCGACGGACTACGGCGCCATTATGGCGGGAGCGACAGTCGGGTCCCTGCCGATGATTGTGTTGTTCTTCTCCCTGCAGAAATACTTCTTGCAAGGCATTACGATCGGCGCGGTAAAAGGATAGGAGGAGCGAGAGCACGATGGCACGCGTAGCATTTCAGAACGTCTCGAAAGTGTTCGTGGACGAGAAAAGAGGAACGTTCACCGCCGTCAAAGGATCGAGTTTCGAGATCGAGGACAAGGAGTTCGTCGTTTTCGTCGGCCCGTCGGGCTGCGGCAAGACGACTTCGCTGCGGATGATCGCCGGTCTGGAGCGGCAGACGAGCGGGGACATCTACATCGGGGACCGGCTGGTGAACGACCTGCATCCGAAGGATCGGGACATCGCGATGGTGTTCCAGGATTACGCGCTGTACCCGCATATGACGATCTACGAGAACTTGTCCTTCGGGCTGCGCAACTTGAAGAAACCGAAGGATTACATCCGGGAGAAGGTCATGCAGGCCGCCTCCATCCTGGGGCTGGAGCACATGCTGGAGCGCAAGCCCCGCGAGCTGTCCGGCGGACAGCGCCAGCGGGTGGCCGTGGGCCGGGCGATCGTGCGCGACCCGCAGGTGTTCCTGTTCGACGAGCCGCTGTCCAATCTGGACGCGAAGCTGCGCGTCCAGATGCGCGTGGAGCTCGCCGAGCTGCACAAGCGGCTGGAGGCGACGATCGTCTACGTGACGCACGACCAGGTGGAAGCGATGACGCTGGGTGAACGCATCGTCGTCATGCATGAAGGCGACATCCAGCAGATTGCTTCGCCGAAGGAGCTGTACGCCCGTCCGGCCAATATGTTCGTCGCCGGTTTCATCGGCTCGCCGGCGATGAACTTCATGGACGCCGACGTGCAGGGGAACCGCGTGTACGTGGACGGGGCGGAATGGACGGTGACGGATGCGGCCGCGAAGGCGCTGCAGCCTTACGACGGCAAGCGGGTCGTGCTGGGCATCCGGCCGGAGCACCTGTACGGCGAAGATTTCACGCTGCATGTGCCGCATGACAACAAGTTGACGCGGAACGTGCAGATCGTGGAGCATCTCGGCGCCGAGAATCTGGCTTACTTCCGCATGGGCGACCGCATGGTGACGGCCAAGTTGCATCCGGAGACGCACGTATACGTCGGACAGGCGAAGACGTTTGTCGTCGATATGGGCAAAGCTCATTTCTTCGACCCGCAGACGCAGCGGCGTATTTCCCTGGAAATTTAAATCGACAGAAAGGAGCCGGTGTCGATGCGCAAGTTAAGCGAAATTGTCGTCCGGGCGGGATCGCAGATCTATCACGAGCTGATCCGGATCGTGCTGTTCAGCCTGGCGAGCTCGGCAGTGCTGGTCCCGCTGGTGATGTTCGTGCCCGTGCCGATTGCGGCCGTTCTGCTGCCGCTGCTGTATTTCCCCGCGCTGTACGGGGTGCTGGCCGCCTTCCACCGCAAAGCGGAAGGGCAGCCGTGGGGGCTGCAGACCGTATGGCGGGAGGCGCTGCGGGGATTCGCGCCGGCCGCCGCGTTCGGGGCGTTGTGCGTGGCGCTGCTGGCCATCCTCTATATCTCGTGGTGGTATTACGGCGGCCAAGACAACCTGATGTACACGATGTTCGCCGTGTTCCAGACGTACTTCATCGCCATGGCGCTGACGTCGCAGCTCTACACGCTGCCGCTGGTCATCGGCAGGAACATGGGCATCGGCCGCGCGATCGCCGGCAGCGTGACGCTGTTTTTCCGCCATCCGCTCTATACGGCGGGCGCTTGCTTCCAGTTGCTCGTCGTCACGGCGGCGCTGGGCGCGACGGTCGTCGGCTTTGCGGTGCTGTGGGCGGGTATGGCCGGCTGCTTCATTCATATGGCGGCGCGTAATGTGCTGGAGTCCGAGGAGAAGCGCGCTGCGGAGGGGCCGTCGTCCGAGTCGATGGCCGATTTCGGCTGATGGGCCGCGCCCGGACGGGGCTGGAGCTGCTGCGGGACGAGGGCGGCTTCGGCCAGAAGCTGAAGGGCGGCCGGATCGGCCTCGTGACGAATCCGACCGGCATCACAGCGGATTTCCGCACGTCGGTGTCGGTGTGCGCCGAGCTGCCGGGCGTGCGGCTGACGACGCTGTTCGCCTGTGAGCACGGCCTGTACGGCGAGAAGCAGGCGGGCGTGCGCTTCGAGGACGGCACGGACGCGGAGACCGGCCTGCCCGTGCGCAGCCTCTATGGCCGGCACAAGAAGCCGACGCCGGAGATGCTGGCTGAGGTGGATGCCGTGCTGTTCGATATGCAGGACATCGGAGTCCGCTTCTACACGTATCTCAGCACGCTGCTGTATGTGATGCAGGCCTGCGCCGAGAACGGCAAGCGCCTCGTCGTGCTCGACCGGCCGAATCCGCTGGGCGGCCTGCGGGCGGAAGGCGGCCTGCTGCGGCCGGGGTACGAATCGATGGTCGGCGCATGGCGCATGCCGATCCGCACGGGCCTGACGATCGGCGAGACGGCGGCGATGGCGAACGGGCTGCTCGGGCTCGGCTGCGAGCTGGACGTGGTCCCGCTGTCCGGCTGGAGCCGGGAGATGGATTACGCGGCCACGGGCCTGCCGTGGATCATGCCGTCCCCGAACATGCCGACGCTCGATACGGTTCGCGTCTACCCGGGAACCTGCCTGCTTGAAGGTACGAACCTGTCGGAGGGGCGGGGCACGACGCGTCCGTTCGAATGGTTCGGGGCTCCCTGGCTGGACGGACACCGGACGGCGGAGGCGCTGAACGCGCGGAAGCTGCCCGGCGTTCATTTTCACCCCGTGTACGCGACCCCGGCTTTCTCCAAGCATGCGGGCGAGCTGTGCGGCGGCGTGCGCCTGTTCGTGACCGATGCCGCCGCGTTCGAGCCCGTGCGGGCAGGGCTATACATTCTGCATACGGTGGCGAGCCTCTATCCGGAGCGGTTCGAGTGGCTGCCGCCGTTTCGGGAAGGGATGAAGCCGTTTGTCGACCTGCTGGCCGGCGGCGACGAGGTCCGGCACGCGGTCGGCGACGAGGTTCGGCTGCGGGAGCTGCTGGTCCGGTGGGAGGAGGAGGCGCGGCAGTGGCAGGAGCTGCGAAGGGACTATCTGTTGTATTGAAAGGGAGCGGCGGCTATGATTGGAGATTACGCGGCGAAGCCTGAGAAGCTGGTGATCGGGCTCATGTCGGGCACGTCGCTGGACGGCGTCGACGCCGCCGTCGTGCGCATCGCCGGCTTCGGCCCGGACACGAAGGCGGACCTCGTCCGCTTCTACAGCCGGCCCTATGACGACATCCTGCGGGAACGGCTGAAGCGGCTGTGCACCCGGGAGCATTCGGACGTCTCGCAGGTGTGCGCCATGAATTTCTATATGGCGGAGTTATTCGCGGATGCGGCGCGCGAAGCGGCGTCGGAAGCGGGAATCAGCCTCGCCGACATCGATCTCGTCGCGTCGCACGGCCAGACGGTGTGGCATATTCCCGCGGACGATCCCGCGGATGAGTTCGGGCCCCGGTCGACGCTGCAGATCGGCGACCTGTCGGTGCTCGCCAAGTTGACCGGCCGGCTGACGGTGGGCGATTTCCGCCCGGCGGATATAGCTGTGGGGGGACAGGGGGCGCCGCTCACGCCGTACGGCGACTACATCCTGTTCCGCAGCGAGACCGTGGGCCGGGTCGTGCAGAACGTCGGCGGCATCGGCAACTGCGCGGTATTGCCGGCGGGCGGGGGACCGGAGAGCGTGTTCGCGTTCGACACCGGCCCCGGCAACATGCTGATCGACCAAGTGGTCTACAGCTTGTCGGAGGGGCGGCTGATCTACGACGAAGGCGGCCGCTGGGCCCGGGAAGGCCGGGCGGACGAAGCGCTGCTGGGCGAGCTGATGCGCCACCCTTACTTCTCGCAGGAGCCGCCCAAGACGACGGGCCGGGAGCTTTTCGGTCCGGCGTATGCCCGGGCGTTTATGGACCGGGCGCGGGAGCAGGGACTGGGCGACGCCGATATCGTCGCGACGGCGACGGCGTTTACGGCGCGGACGATCGCCCGCGGCTACCGGGACTTCGTGTTCCCGCGCTGCGCGGTCGGGGAAGTGATCATCACGGGAGGCGGCGCGCACAACCGGACGCTGCTGGAGATGTTAAGCGGCCTGCTGCCGGAGCAGCGGGTGACGAACTCCCGTGCGCTGGGGTACGACGACGACGCCAAGGAGGCGATGATCTTCGCCATCCTGGGCAACGATTTTATGCACGGGATCGCGAACAATCTGCCTTCCGCGACCGGGGCGTCCAGACCGACGGTGATGGGGAAGCTGGCGCTGCCTTGGTGATGGGAGAGATGACAGATTATGCACGGGAACGCGAACAATCTGTCTTCCGCGAGCGGGGCGTCCAGGCCGACGGTAATGAGGAAGCTGGCGTTGCCTTGATTGACGCTGCGGAATCGCGGAAACGGGTGGCGGACCGGAACTGGTCAATCCTGCGAGGGAGTACGGAGGACGCAGTCCGCTCCCGACGGTCGAGCGGTCCGCACGGAAGCGGTCTGCCGGCATGCGAATCGGCAGGGAGCGGCCGCGGAACGGACATGGACGGCGGCAGGAAAGCTCTCGCTATTGCGCTCCGCCGGGAAAAACGGCATCTTGTCCTTGTTCAAGGACAGAGGTGCCGTTTGTTGTTACGGTTTTTGCTGCCGGGTGTTGGCGTTTCGGGGGAGCGCTTGGTCTCCGGCTCCCACTCTCCGCCTTCGCGCCCCGTGCGCGGCTCCCGCCCGAGGCCGTTAACAATATAAACTATCGTTAACCCCGCCGAATGGCGGGTCCCGGTCCTCGTTAGCGATACGAAATATCGTTAACGATGGAATTTGCGAGCGTAACCAAGCGGATCTGATTATTTAGTTGCTCCTGAAAAAGTCGATTTTCAAAAATAGTTTCGGGTTGCTGGCTGGGTTGTGAGGGGGAACTTTCCCTAATGATCGGTTTCCATGTTAGTTTTGGAGCATTTTTGCCGCTCTTTGCAGGT
>NZ_VCQZ01000017.1 GCF_005938195.1 Paenibacillus thermoaerophilus | reverse complement strand
CAGAAGACAACAACAGGATAACACAAAAACAACAACCGTCCAAGTCACTGGAACGGGCGGCTACGCAAATTAACAAAGTGACATTTTTACAGACGAGTTAAGGTGACATTTTCACAGACGCTTGACACAATGTCAAAAGCCCGGAACGGCGTTGTTCCGGGCTTGGATACCCGCCCGCAGGCGGACGGTTACGTCGGCTGGCGGGTCCGGTCGATCGGTTTCGTCAGGCTCATCCGCCGTTTGGCCGACAGCACCGGCCGGCGGACGATCAGATCGAACACCGCCATCGCATTAAACGGGATAAACGGCCACATGTAAGGCGATGCGTACGATTTCGACGCGATCAGCAGCATGAGCCAAAGCGTCGAGCCGATGATGAACCCCGCCACGCCGAATATGCCGCAGGCGATCAGCAGGCTCAGCCTGACGATCCGGTTGGCCAAGCTCAGCTCGTAGCTCGGCGTGGCGAACATGCCGATCGCCGCAACCGACATCACCAGGATAATCTCGTTGTTGAACAAACCCGCTTTGACGGCGATGTCTCCGATGAGAATCGCAGCGATGAGGCCCATCGCGGTGGCGAGCGGCGTCGGGGTGTGGACGGCCGCCAGGCGCATCAAATCGATCCCGATTTCGACGAGCGCGAATTGAATGACCAGCGGGATCGCGCCGAGCTTCTCGGGTCCCAGAAACTCCAGGCCGGGCGGCTTGTTGCCCGTGCTGACGATCAGATACCACAGCGGCAGCGCGAACAACGAGGCGAGAATCCCGATATACCGGACCCACCGGATATAGGAGCCGATAAACGGGGTCTGCCGGTACTCCTCCGCATGCTGGAGATGGTGGAAAAACGTCGAGGGCAGCATCATCACGCTGGGGGACGTGTCCACGAACACGATGATATGTCCTTCCAGCAGATGCGCGCAAACAACGTCCGGCCGCTCGGAATAACGCACGAGCGGGAACGGGTTCCAGCCTTTGCCGATCAGCGCTTCCTCCAGTTGCTTCTCCGCCAATGGCAGACCGTCCAGCTTCACCTCGGCGATTTTTTGCTTGATCGATCTCACGAGATCGGGATCGGCGATGTCCTCGATATAGCCGACGCAGATGCTTGTTTTCGTCCGCAGTCCGGCTTCCATGACTTCATAGGTCAGCTTGGGATCTCTCAGCCGCCTGCGGACAAGCGTGATATTCGTCAGCAGCGTCTCCACGAAGCCGTCGCGGGAACCGCGCACGACGCGCTCCAGATCGGGCTCCTCCGTCGTGCGCATCGGATACTGCTTCGTGTCGATCACAAGCGCCCGGTCCTCGTGGTCGACGAACAGGGCCGACGCGCCGACCAGCACCTCGTTGATCACCATGCGCATGTCGGTCGCGACCTTGACCTGGATATGCGGAATATACTCCCGCAGGAAGCTGCGGAGCGCCATCGGCTCCAGCTCGTCCGGTCCGAGCAGGGACAGCCGGTTGAGAATCAGCGTCAGCACTTCGTCCTTGGCGAATCCGTTCAGCACGTATAACCCGGTGTCACGGCCGCCGAACTTCATTTCCCGGAAGATCACGTCGAAGCTTTTGTCGAGTCCGGCTTCCCGTTCGAGAAATTTGCGGACTTCGTGCAGGCTTTTCGGCACGGGTACCGGTTCCGCCGCCTCCTGGGGCTCCTCCGGCTTGTCCTTTCCCTTCTGCTTCCGCTTGCGTTTCAGGATGAAAACCGTATCGCCTTGTTCCGTGCGGATCGCGGCCCTCGGCTTGTCCCCTTCCTCTGCGCCGGCGACCGCCCAAATGGCCGGCTCCGTCTCTCCTCCCGCCGCATCGTTCCGTTCTTCGCGATTCATGGGATACCTCCCTTTGCGTATTCGCTAGTTCCGATAAATCAGCCAGTCAAACAGGGAGCCCGCCACCTTGCCGAACACCATCGCCATCAGCAGCCATCCGATCCCCTGGGCGAGATTCAGGCGTTTGGCCATAATCGGCAGCACGTTCAGCACCTCGGTGAGAGCCGCGGCTAGCATGCCGATGAAGACGCCCTGCAGCAGGCCGGTCGGCAGCGCGAATACGGGCGAAAGAGGCAGCGCCCAGCCATTGAAATCGGCCGCGGTCCAGTATAACACTCCGGCCACGATCGCCCCTTCGAACAGATGAACCGCCTTGTACCGGCCGGTCAAGCCGCTAAGCTGCATCACCCTCGGGATCAAGTCGAGCACCACCAGCAGGGACACCATCCCCCCGCCGACGGCCAACCCTCCCGACAACCCCAGCACGATCAGCAGCAGCGTTTCCGCAGCATCCTTCACGGCCGAGGCCTCCGATCGTCCATCCGCTTGTATTCTTCGCTGACGATGTACTGGTCCATGCTTTGCTCATACCCGTACATTTCAACCTCAAGCGGGCTGGGCTCCTCGCTGAATTTCTTTTTGAACAACTGGTTGAAAAAGACGATCATGCCCGCCCCAAGCCCGATCGAATACGGGATTTGCAGCAGGTAAGGGTGCGCTTCGTCCCGTCCGGTCACGAGCTTGTAGATTCGCGCGTGCACCTCCGGCATGCTGACGTCCTCGTGGAAGTTCATGATCGCGAGGCCCGATCCGAAAAACAGCATCACCCACATGACGGACAGCCAGGCGTAATTGGGCTTGCGCGGACGGTCCGCCAATTCCACGAGCGAATGGGGCTCGCCGTACAGCTCCGGCCGCAGGTTCGGATAAGCTCCGCGCATGACGGCAACCAGCCTCATCATATCGATCAGCACCAGTTGGCCGTCCTGCTCGGCGGGCCGATAGACGATCAGGTTCCGCAACTGTTCTTCGATCGCGGCGTCTCCGGCGGACAGACTGGCCACGTCGCCGATCCGGACAGGCGAAGCCGCGGGTACTCGGGCCCGTTTGCGCAGGCGGACGTAGACGATGGGCTCCGGGGTATGCGCCATGCTCCTCCCCCTTTCCGTATTGAAGATCTGCGCGCCTTATCCGATAGTATGCAATCGAACGATAGACGGCATTCCGGCCGGACGTTTCAAGGAGCCGCTTCCTTTTTGCGCAGGTTGGCGCTCGGTCTGGCGGTCAACCGTCGGAGCTCCCGGAACGAGAGCCACAGCAGGCAGGCCAGAAGTATCAGATAGACGACCGCGGCGGCATTGCCCACGGCCTGGTACGTCCTGCCGAACAGGCTGCCGGCGAGAATGACGAGCAGCAGTCCGACAGCCGCCGCCGTCAGCGCGCTTGCCGGTTCGCCCATCCGCCGTCCGGCGATATGCGATTCGCGTTTGCGCAACCGGACGCAGATCAACAACGCCCCCAGATAGAACAACTGAACGACAACCGCAAGGCCGGCCATCCCGAAATTCATCGCCTGCATGACCTCGGTCACGTTCCGGAAGGACACGATGGCGGCCAACATCACCAGGAGCCCCGTGACATTCGCGAACTTGTAAGGCTTGCACTCCCGGGCGTACGAAGCCAAACCCGTCGTGATCGCCTGGAACAAGACGCAAAACCGGATCAGCACGATCGGCATCCAGATCGGCAGCAGGAACAGTTCCACCCGATCCAGGAAATCGGTGATATGGATCTGCTGCGTTATAATCCATCCCACGAACACGGTGCTGGCCGCCGTTCTGGCCGTGATGACCGTAATGGTCGACCATACGGCTTCCGTCAGCACGATACCCGCCAAGATGGTTCCGATCCTGAGCGCCTTGAGCATATGGCGCGGCCGGTCCGCGCAGCCGAGAAACGCCCCCATCGCGATAATGTCTCCGAAAGCGCCGATCCCGGGCACGCCTCCGAGCAGAGGATTCAGCCAGCCATTCGCCAGGACGGGCTGAATCTGCGTGTAGTCGATTTCGTTGAGCAGCAGCAGCGGCAGTCCCAGAAACAACAGCAAAAACTGCGGAAACAAAATATTGTTCGTTCTGGCAATATCCTCGATCGTGCCTTGGCCGAAGTACACGATAACGACCATAATGATCATCACGGTAAATTCCCGGGGCGTCCGCAGCAGGATCGAGGAGTGGATATGGTCGGTAAACAGACGCACCGAGCCGACCAGATCGACAAACAAATAGCCGATCAAAACGGCGTTCAGCAGCCCTCCCGCCCATTTGCCGCAAGCCCAACGGGCGATTTCGAACAGATTGCTGCCGGGCGAACGTTCGGACAGCTTATACATAGCGTAGATCACGATCAGCGTAAAACAAATCGGCACCGCGATGCCGAACCAGGCATCGCGGCCGGAAATTTGGCAGAAAGCCGCCGGCAAGCTGATGATATTGGACGCCGACAGCAGAGATCCCGTCAGCATGACCATCTGGATATTGCCGATCACAAGCTTGGACTTCGACAATTCAATTCACCTCCACTCCGAACAGGCCGGTAGCGATCCGGCCGAACCACCCGCTTGCGGGCAGGGACCAGCCCATGAGATACACGACGAAAAAAACGAGCGAAAGCAAGGCGACTCCCCAATAAATTCCCCGTTCCCCTCCGGGGGACAGCGAACGGAGGTCCGTCCAGAACGTGCCGACGTACAGGAGAACGACCAGCGTAATAAAGAGGAAGTTATTCATGCGCATCAATCTCCCTGCTCCGCCACATTGCCCCACAGCATTCCCGCCTTGTCGACCTCGGCATCGACCGATACATGGAATTCGACCTGCGGGAAGACGGAATACCATTGTTTGCTCCAGGTGGTTTCCCAATTTAACGGATCGAAACGGTTCAGGACTTGTCCGAAACCTGCCGCGTCGCTTTTATGGTCCTGCAGGTAGCGGAGCGTCTTCTCAACATCCGAGCGGATCTTCGCTTCGAGAGCCGCCCCGGCCTTCGCCTCGTCGATCCGCGAGTGTCCCTGATTGATAACCTCCATAATCACTCCCCGGGACTTGATGCGCACATCAAACCGGATGCGATCCCCGCTGATCACCGGCCTGACTTGCCGGCTTCCCCGCATCACTTTGACCGATGTTACGCTGTCTTCGACCGTCAGCGTCTCGGAATAGGGGACGAATTTGCCGCACAGATAACGCAAGCCCGACTCCACATCCCCTTTGGCGACGCCGACCATCCGGCCGTCGCTCATAATGACGATGCCCGTGAACTGATATTTGGAATCCTTGACCTCCATGTAGGGAATTCGCACGTCGCTGCCCACCGTGTTGATCTGGTACAGCACATCCTTGACCGTCACCGGGATGGTCGCGTCGGACTGCACCAATTCCCGGATCGCTTCCGCCGAGAACCGCTCCATTTTAATATCCTTGTTCAGGGTCCGATACGCCTCCCCTTTGGTTACGACAAGGTGCGTGGTCAGGCGGTTTTCCGGCATGCGAACGGCGCTGTCAAGGAAATCCCGAATGCCTCGCTCGGCCAACCTCTCCCCCAGCAGGATGACACGGCGGTGTGCGAAATAAAGCTGGCGGGGGGAGCGGTTTTGCATCTTTTCGACCGCCTCCCGAAGCGTCTTGCCCACTTCGGAATCAAACGTGTACGGCTGATCGCCGCCCGACCCGCCCCCGCCTCCGGACGGTCCGCCCATATTGCCGGGGAGGGGCACCAAAATGCCCACGCGGAATCCTTCCTCCGCCAGATCGACGGTCATGGACAACACGAATGCCACGTCGTTTATTTCCCGGCGGTCCCAGCAGCCGCTTGCCAGGAGGCAGGAGGCCAGCACGACCGCCAGCTTGACGGCGATTTTAATTCTCATCCCGTTCACCCTGCTTGACCGTTGTCCGGAACGGTTTCTTTCCTTTGCCCATCCGATCCGATACTTTCCTGCCGAAACGGCGCTTGTCGCCCCCTCTGAGAAATCTCGGACGATCGCGCATATTCCACCACGGCGCGCGATAGATGACGTCCTTCAAATCTTTCACGTGCAGCGGGCTGACCGGCGATAGAAACGGAATGCCGAACGAACGCAGTTTGGCCATATGGCCAAGGATCAGCAATCCCCCGATTACGATGCCCATCAGGCCGAAAGCCGCGGCCAGAATCATCAGCGGAAACCGGAGCATGCGAATCGAAATCGCGCCGTTGAAGCGGGGAAGCGTAAACGAGGCGATGCCGGTCAAGGAGACGACGATAACCATGGCCGCGGACACGATGCCCGCTTGCACGGCGGCTTGTCCGACGACGAGTGCTCCCAGGATGCTGACGGCTTGCCCGACCGTCCTCGGCAGCCGAATGCCCGCTTCTCGCAGCGCCTCGAACGCGACTTCCATAATCATCGCTTCGACGACGGCCGGGAACGGGATCGGTTCCCTCGAAGTCGCGATGCTCAGCAGCAAGTTCGTCGGGATCATCTCCTGATGATAGGTCGTGACCGCGATATAAATGGCCGGCGTCGTTAAGGCCACGACAAAAAAAATCAACCGCAGAATCCGAAGCAGCGTGCCGATCATAAACCGCTCGTAATAATCCTCGCTGGCCTGAAACCACTGCCAGAACACAATCGGAACCAGCAGAACGAACGGGGTTCCGTCGACCAGAATCGCCACTCGCCCTTCCAGCAGCGAGGCGGCTACCGTATCCGGGCGCTCCGTATACTGGGCTTGCGAGAACGGCGAGTAGCCGTTGTCCTGGATCAGCTCTTCGATGTAACCCGTCTCCAGCACGCCGTCAATCCGGATGCTTTCGATGCGGGTGATCACTTCCCGGACGAGCTCGGGGTCGGCGATTCCGTCCATATAGGAAACGACGATGTTCGTATTCGTCTCTCTGCCGACGATCAGCGGCTTCATCTTCAGGTTCGGCGATCTGATTTTCCGCCGGATCATGGACGTGTTCGTCCGCAGGTTTTCGGTGAACCCTTCCCTCGGCCCCCGGATGACAGACTCCGTCTCCGGTTCGGAGACCGAGCGGTGCTCGGAGTCCCGGTATCCCATCGTCATCGCCGAGGCGTTGCCGTCGACCAGCAAGCCGGTGTCCCCCGACAGCACATTGGCCAACAAATCTCCGAAGTTGTACGTCGGATTTAATTGCGAGACGGGCAAGGTAGTCATAATCAAACGCTCCAGGTCGGATTCGCCGCCTTCCAAAATCATGAGCGCTTGCATGGTGCGATCGACGGCTTCCGTCTTCGCCAAGCCGTCTATATAGACAACCAGCGCTCTCGGGCCGGACTGGATGCGGAATTCGCGAATCACGGCGTCGGAGCATTCGCTCAGCAGTTGTTCCAGATACGCTCTGTTGTCGTCGATCGAGCCGGTTAACGGAACCTTCTTCAGTTCGTCGATGGAAAGCCGGGCTTGGCCGCGGCGACGATCGTTAGCCTGATTGACACCTTCCATCCCGCAACGTTCACCTCCTGGTTCGCCACAATGGTTAAGCTTCCAGAGTTACCCTGTATTTATGCATCGGGACGCGCCGCTTTCCGCCGCAAACGGACGGCGATTCCGGCCGAGGGAAACGCGGCGCAATAACGCAAACAGGCCGGGGAGTCCCCGGCCTGTCGGATGCAGCGCGCCCATTCCGATCTATTTGTTTTTTCCCAAGATTTTGTCGGCTTCTTTGCGGAATTCGGCCACCACTTCGTCGATCGTCGCTTTGCCGAATTGCTGTTTTTGCACGGTTTTTTCAAACAATTTTCCGACCTCGCCGGAGCCTTTGGGACCGCCGTCGTACCAGCCGGGGTTTTTGCTGCCGATGTAATCCAGAACGTCCTGCATTTTTTTATCGACTTCCGTAAATTTCGGCTTCAGGTATTCGACCATATATTTGTTGTCCGGCAAGCCTCTCTCCAGTTCCAATATGTCGGCCGCCTCTTTGGAGTTGATCATGAAGTTCGCAAATATGGCCGCTTCTTTGGGATATTTCGTTTTCTCATTGATGCAGAGGAATATTCCCGGCAATAGCACACTTGCCGTCCCGTTGGACCCGCTGACGCGCGGGATCGTCGTCATTTCGAGTTTGCCCTTCATCATCCCTTCCATGGCCGTGTAATACGGCACGAAGAGAGGCCCTTCGATCGCGACGGTCCCTTTGAGAATCGGCTCTTTGGCCGGATCGTAGGTAGCCAGTTGGTACGAAGCCGTCTCGCTTGCAGGCGGGATAATTCCTTCTTTTCGAGCCTTATCCCACATTTCCAGCCATTCTTTCAAATTCTCGTCTTTGTATCCGAGCTGGCCGTCCTTGAACAGCACGTCGCCTTTGGAAAACAAATAATACATGAAGGCCTCGAATAAACCGGCCATATCGTTCGCGCCGTACCTGCCTTCGCCGAGTTTCCCTTTTATCTCGCGGACCTTGGCGAAAAATTCCTCGTACGTCATATCCATTTTGGGCGGTTCGACGCCGGCCTGTTTGAACATCTCGCTGTTATAGAACATGATGGAAGCGCTTTTGCTGAGAGGCAAGCCGATCAACTTTCCATTAACCGTTGCCTGGTTGGCCAGCAGCTTCGGATCGAGCCCGTCCACATTCAGTTCCTTCCCGACGAATTCCCTCAAATCTTTCAGGATGCCGCGCTGCGCGTAATCTTGAATATAGATGAGACTTTTGCTCATCACATCGGGAGCGTTGTTCCCCGCGACCTGGGTGGCCAGTTTTTCGTGATAGGCGCCGAAAGCGGAATATTCGGGCTTGATCTTGATATTCGGGTGCAGTTCCTCGAACTTCTGGATCATTTTGAGCGTCCGGTCATGCCGTTCCTGCGCTCCCCACCAAGAAAAACGCAACTCCACGGTTTGCGGCGCGCTTTCTCCGTCCGCCTCGCTGCCGCCGCCGGTTCCGCAGCCCGCGATCGAGCCCGCCAACAAGACCAGGCTTAACGATGTCCATACGGATTTGCGGCCAAACCTTTTTGTCCACTTCATTCAGCACACCCCTTTTGTCATCGCATGTCAAGTATACTTACATTCTAAATTATAAAAATCGGATGGCGCTGAATATATAATAGAGATCTACAAACTTTTTATAATTTCTCTACTGATTGAACTCGGACGGATTCATGCCCGTATATTTCTTGAAAAGCTGGCTGAAGTACGCGTTGTTTTTATAGCCGACCTTGGAGGCGACTTCATACAGCTTGTAGTTGCCGGTTCTCATGAGCTCCTTCGCCTTTTCCATCCGGACTCGGGTCAGATAGCTGCTGTAATTTTCTCCTGTCGCCTGCTTGAAGATTTGGCTCAAATAGTTGCGCGTCAAATACACCTTGTCGGCGATGACGTCGAGCGTAATATCCTCCGCGTAATGATCGTGGACAAAACGGATAATGAAATCGACCGTTTTTTTGTGTTTGGTCGACGCCTTCCGGTTCATCGCCTGGCACGCCGCCTGCAGCGTTTCCCGTGCGTACGAAGCGAAATCTTCCACGCAGCAGATCCGATCCAGCTCCGCATACGGATTAAAATCGGTTCTCAAATCGTCGAACTGCAGCCCGTGGTCGTGAAGGGCGACCAGCAGCACGCCTGTGAATTCGATCGCGTATTCGCGGAGCCTCTCAACGGTAAGATTGGGGCGGCCCTCCAAATCGGCCAGGAACAGTTGAAGCTTCTGCTCGACCCAATCGCTCTGCCCCTGCATCGCCGCATCGACCATCCGTTGGCAACTCTCGATCGTACGCAGCGGATACGCGCGCGGTTTCACCTGGATATCGTCCTTGGTTATAATTTTCCGGTCGATTAAATGAAGCCGCTCGTAGACGATGTCCATCGCTTCCTTGTAGGAGAGATGGATATCCTCGGCCGAGCCCACGGTCGAACCGATCGCGGCCCAGACCTTCAGCTTGCATTGCAGCTCGATTCGCCGGATCATCTCCGAGGCGATCTGTCTCGCTTGTCTGCTTGCCGCTTCGGGTTTCCCGTGCGCGGGCGCGGACACGATCAGAGCGAGCATGTTCAACTGGATGTCGGCGATATAGATGCCCTGCGCGGTCCCGATCGCCTCTTCCGCCGCCTGGCGCACGCGCGAGGAGAGGTCAAGCCACTCCCCTTGCTTCGAGGCCAGCCGTTCTCCGCTTTTGAGATATTCGACGACCACCACGCAAAAATAACGGTTGTGCAGGTTCATGCGCAAGTAATCCGCCACTTTTTTCATGTACCCGGGCTGCACGTGTCCCGGCTCCAGCAGACCTTTGAACAGTTGTTTTTTGGCCCAGGGCAGATTGTGCTCCAGCAGCTCGCGCAGTTCTTGCTCTTCTCTCGCAGCCCGCGCGTTGGCGCGAATATGATCGGCGGCCGCCTGCACGACGGCTTCGATCTCCTCGATGGTCGCCGGTTTGGAGATATAATCCCAAACCCTCAATTTTAATGCCGTCTGCGCGTATTTGAAATCTTCGTAGCCGCTGAGGATGATCACTTCCGCGGCCACGTTTTGCTGGCGCACTCTTTTCAGCATCTCGATCCCGTCGATGACGGGCATATAAATATCCGTCAAGATCAGATCGGGCTGACAGGCCTCGATCAAACGGAGACCCTCTTGCCCGTTTTCGGCGACCCCGGCCACCTCGATATTAAACCGCTTCCAATTGATCGATTTTTTTAACCCGTTCAGCGTGGCCGGGTCGTCGTCGATAATAACGGCTTTTACCATGTTGGCTCCCCCTTATGCCCGGGACCGTCCGGAGATACTTTCGGGATGCGGATATGGACGACGGTTCCCCGGTTGATGCCGCTCTCGATCTCAACGCCGTAAGGGTCGCCGAAATAAAGCTTGATCCGCTCCCGCACATTGCGGATGCCGCTGACGCCCAGATCTTTGCGCTCGGACAGTTGGCGGACATCCATTCCTTTGCCGTTGTCGGTCAGCCTGAACCAGATGTCCGGCCCGCTTTCGCCGGCCTCGATCTCGATCCTCCCGCCTTTGTCCCGGTCCATGCCGTGAATTAACGAGTTTTCGATAAAAGGCTGCAGCATCAGCTTCGGAACCATATAGGAGCAGAGGTTATCCGGCACGTTGACGGTAATTTGAAGGTCGCACGGAAACCGGATGGTCTGCAATTCGATGTAATACCGCAGATACTCCATCTCGTCGCGGATCGGAATAAAGGCCGCCCCTTTGGACAAACCCAGCCGAAGCATCTTTCCCAGCAAGGACAGCATTTTGCTGATGTCTCCCGCGCCGTATTCGATGGCGCGCCAATTGATCATATCGAGCGTGTTGTACAAAAAATGCGGGTTGATCTGCTCCTGCAGCATTTGCAGCTCGGCTTCCCGCTTTTTGCGGTTTTGCTCGTCGACTTCCGCCAGCAAGCTCTGAATACGCTGGATCATCAAGTGGATGCTGTCGTTTAACGTGCCGAATTCGTTTTCGTATTCGTTTTGAATCTGGATATTCAGATTGCCGCTTTTGACTTGACTGACGGCGCGGACGAGATGGCGGATGGGCAGACTGAACTGGCGGGACAGCAGCAGCGCCATGACGACCGCCAGAGCTGTGCAGGCCACGATCGCGATCAGGATGACGCTTTTGATTTTGCTGCTCGCTTGCGTGATATAATCCCAAGGGATGGCATCGAGCACGACCCAATTGGAATTCATCTGCTTGTCCCAGATCAGCAGCATTTTTTGGTCGGATTCGAATATGGCGAACTTTTCCGGGTTCGCCTTATCCATAGCCCGGATCACGCGATTGTCGGCATTGCTGACCGCGAACGGCTTCATGCCGTCGCCGACGACTTCGGTGATCAGTCGGTCGTAGGAGTCCAGAATATATCGGGAATCGTGGGGAGATTGATTGGCGACAATTTTTTTTACATAGTCCAGCTTCATGTTGATTACGAGGACGCCTACTTCGTTTCCGGTTACCGTCGTAATCTTGCGGACGAAGCTGATGACCTCGTTGTCTTCGGATTCCAAGCCCGACACAGCCTCATGGGCGCCGATCCAGCCGGAGTCGGCATGCCTGGTCGGCTCGTACAAATCGTTTGCTTCGTATTTCGCGTAGTTGTACAGACCGTTGGTGCCGAACGTTTCGTCCGATTCGATGTTTTTGCTGTACAGCTCGACGGAATGCACGCCTTCCTTGACGTAGCTGAGCCGGCTGATTTGATCGAGGATGTCTCTTTTTTGCTGCACGCGCTCGTACGGTTCCCCGGCGTTGTTCAAATAGTTGATAATTTTGGGATTGCTGCTGAGCGTAAGGGAATCGTGCTCGATCACTTGCATCTGCGTAATCAGTTGTTTATGGATTTCGCTCAGGAGAAGCTTGCGGGATTCGATCATCCGCGCGACCGTCTCCTGCGTCGTGATCGAATAACTCGTCACGCCGATCAGCAAAATCAACGTCAACGCAAACAACAGAAACGTGAAGAAAAACGTGTACCGGAACGAAAAAACCTTAAACGGATTTTTCATCGCACTCACCATGATGTAAGGGATACGGTCATCAATCGTAATCCCATCATAAATGATTTTCTTTTGTCTCGCATCCGGCTGGGCGATTAACCTTTTAATCCGGTTGTCGCGATTCCTTCGACGAAGTATTTTTGCGCCGCCATAAAGAGGATAAAACTCGGCAAAATGCCCAGAACCGACATGGCGAACATCGGCCCCCACGTAATCTCGGAGCTGTTGTCCAAAAACAGGCGCAGCGCAAGCGGAACCGTAAACTCGGCCGTATCGGTCAGATAGATCGTCTGCGCGAGGAAATCGTCCCAAGACCATATGAAGCAGAACAATCCGGTAGTGACGAGAGCCGGCTTGCACAGCGGAAGCAGGATTCTGACGCCGATTCCCGCAATCGAGCATCCGTCGATCTTTGCGGCTTCGTCCAGATCCTTCGGAATTCCCCGAATAAACTGGACGATCAGAAAGACGAAAAACGGGCTGGCCGCGACAAAATGGGGCACGATCAACGGCAGGTTGGAACCGACCCAACCGAAACTTTTAAACAAAATGTATTGCGGAACCAACGTCACCTGCGTCGGAAGCATCAGCGTCAGCATGAGAATGGCGAACCACATGTTTCTCAGCGGGAAGCGGATCCGGGCAAAACCGTAGGCGACAACCGCGCTGGACAAGACGGTTCCGATCACCGACAAAACGCCGATGACCAAGGAATTAAGGAAGAAATCGGCAAACGTGTAGCCCGGAATGGCGCTCCATCCCTTGGCATAATTGCTCCAGACGAAAGTGTTCGGAATCAGGCCCCCGTCGATAAAATCGGCGTTGCCCTTCAGAGAATTGCTGAACAGCCAGATGACCGGATACATCATGATCACACCACCCAGGACAAGCGCGATCGAGTAAGCGGCCTTGCCTGCAGCCTTCGATTTCAGCGTTGCAACCATACAGGTCCCTCCATTGTCGCCTCGCGGATTCAAGATTCATAGTGCACCCATTTCCTCGACGACCAGAAAATCAGGCCGGTAAGCGCCGCTACGATCGCCAGCAATATCCAGGCCAGTGCGCTGGCGTAACCCATATCGAAGAACGAAAAAGCTTGCTGGAACAAATAAAGCGCATACACCAGCGTCGAATTCATCGGGCCGCCGTTCGTAATCACATACGCTTGCGTGAACATCTGGAAGCTGTAGATCGTCTGCATCACCAAGTTGAACAAAATCAGCGGCGTGAGCATCGGAATCGTCAGATTGAAAAACGTCCGCAGACGGGAAGCGCCGTCCACCGAAGCCGCTTCATACAATTCGCGCGGGATTTGCTTCAGTCCGGCCAAAAATATGACCATCGAGGAGCCGAATTGCCATACGGCCAGCAGCACCAGCGTATACAACGAAGTGCCGGGATCGTTAATCCAGTCCATGCCTCGAATGCCGAACGCCGCGAGCATTCGGTTAAAGATGCCGTTATTGCCGAATATATCGCGCCACACCATCGCGATCGCGACGCTGCCTCCGATCAGCGAAGGCAAATAAAAAATGGCGCGGAACAACGGCATTCCCCACACGGCCCTGCTTAACAAGAGAGCCACCATCAAAGCAAACGTCAGTTTAAGAGGCACGCCCAAGGCCACGTATAAAAAAGTTACCTTGATCGAGGTGCGGAAATCGCCGCTATCGAAAAAAATGTCCTTGTAGTTGGCCATCCCGACCCATTTGGGGCTGGAGAGCAAATCGTAATCCGTAAACGACAGGTACAACGATTGAAGCATCGGCCACAAGGTCAGCCCCAGAAAACCAACCAGCCACGGCGCGATGAGGATGTACCCCCACACTCCTTCGGGCAGCGGCCGAGAAATCGCAGTCCGCCTTGCCGTAACTTTGGATGCCGTCGATATCCTAGCCATCCGGAAGCCCCCCTAACTCCATTTCATAGATTTGCTTACATTCTAGTAGGAATAAGCCCGATAGAACATAAGATAAATCTATAATAAATAATGCAAAACTCGAATAATGGCGGAGGCGTGTCAGTTATCCTGACTTCGAACCCGGACTTCTCCTGCTTATCCCGCCGCCGGAGCCAAGGGGGATCTGCGGCCATTTCGGTGCGGGTTGTGATTTATTGCGTTTTTCCTATAATAAGATCGTACAGGACAGAACCATATTGTCTGGACCGAGGTGACGACCGATGAGCCTGATCGTAGAACGTCTGGAAACCAAAATCGAGTTTTTCGAAGCGCACGACATCCATACGCTGGAACAAAAAATCGACGAACAAATCCAAAACAACAAAGCGCTGCTGCTGGACGTCCACGCCGTGCAGCATCAAGTGGCGTTTAATCCCGTCACGAACCGCATGCATTATACGGCCGTCGTTCATTTCCGGGCGAAGTGAACGGACACCGGATCCTGTCCCACCGTAAATACGGCAACAAAAAGGCATCTCCCTTATGGGGATGCCTTTTTGTTTTATGCGGTTCCGGCTTATGCGTTAACTCATAAAACGAACCTCGTCGCCGGGTTCGATATCCACGATATCAAACGGCTCCCGCTCGGCAAACGGGTGGATGACGTCAACTTCAAGCAGCTTGAGCGCGCGCACCGAACGGATGACCGCCCGACCGCCGTACGCCCCCTGCACCGTCTTGCCGTCAAACCGGGAGGGTGCTCCGGCATAGGCGCAATCGCCCGCGAGCGGAAGCGGATAACGACTTTCCAGTACCTCTGCGTCCGACCGCAGCACGATTCCCTTTGACAGAGTCATCGACTCCTTCAATCTAAGCTCGCATTCCGAAGTTCTTGTCGCTTCATAAACCGTGATTCTGCCCGTCCTCGCCGAGCGGATGCCGATCAGACCGCTCTCCGGCAGCGATCCGCGAACGGTATGGACCGTTATCGTGCCGTTCGCCGTATCGACGGCCCGAACGATCGCCACCGCCCGTTCCGCCGCCGTAGAAAGCACCACCCCCGCCAATACGGATTGCCGCGCTTGCAGCAGTTCCGCCGCCTCGATCGATCCGTCCGGTTCAATACGCATCCAGGCGCAGCGCCCGTCAACCATCCATTCGCCGTGTCGAGTGTTCACCCGGACCTGGCCGTCGCTGAGGCTGTAAACCCAATAATCGGTACGGCCGTCCGACAACCGAATGGCGATCGCCGTCGCTTGTGCCTGGTCGGCTTCAAGCTGCTCGACCTCCAGCACAGCCTGTTCGCCTTCACCGTCTGGCGAAGCCGCCTGAATCACAGCACCATACGTTTTGCGCGCGTCCCGACTTCGCCAGACGAGTATCGGGTGGCGGACGTCCCCATCCAGGCTGGGACATAATCCACTGAACAGCCGGTCGGCGGCGGCGCCGACCCCGAACAGGCGAAGCTCGCAGCCGTCCTGCGCCCTCCACGTCGCCTTGAATGTTCCCGATGCTGTACGATGTTCACGCAGATCATACACATAACCGTATCCGTTATTGACTTGAGGGGTCCACAGATGCTGTTTCTCGTCCCCCATAAATTCCGAGAATGTCTCGCCCGTCGTCAGCCGTTCGCCGTAGCTGCATGAAGGCCGATCGTAATATAGCTGCCGCTCTCCCTTCTCCGCCTCATCCACTCCGGCCAGCGTCCATGCCGGGTCAGCAACTCGGTCCGTCCCCGCAAGCCGGAGCTCGCTCTGACTGTGAAAAGCATGGAACGCATAATCAGCCGTCTCCGCGCCGAACACCGCAAAAAAATCCGCTGCGTAAGAAGCGTTCCGTCCGATCGGAACGATGCCGACCATCCTCTGGTACACATCGATCCCATACAACTCTGGCGCCTGCGCTTCCATTGCGCTGACATTCGCGGATTCATGCAGAAATGTCAACCTGCCGCCCCTAAAAGGCTTATAAATCTGTTGGGCAACCATCCGTTCGTCGCGGTTGACGACAACTGTATTATGCGCGATCGATTTGCTGGCCCAGCCGAAGTGCGAATTCGTTCCGTATATGCCGTACCCGAGATCGGCGGTTATGTTCTGGCCGTACGCATAATAATGAAGCGCCAAGACGTCGTCATGCGAATGCGTTTGGTTCGGGCCGAAGCGCAGCAATGCCGTCGTATCGTTGCGGTCTCGCAGAATAACGATTCCGGCGTCGGCCATCAGTGTGTTGCCTGCGGGCAACCGGAATCGCTCGGTCTCGATCGCGCTTCCTTCCGGATGGGAGAAAAACAGGTCGCTCCCTTGTCCGCCCAGCTGCTCCTCAATCAGCGGAAATAACTGCCGCATCACAAGCTCCGCCTTGGCGCGAAGCTCCTTGCTGGGCGAGAACTGCCGGAACATCTGAGAGGCTCGGTATATATTCGTGAGCAGCTTGCCGTCCGGTTCACGGCCGACGGACCGATCGCGCCCCCAATCCCCGTATCCGGGCATATGCCCCTGGCACATCATACGCAGCGGATTTTCGACGGCGAACCGGTAAAAACGGTCGCAGGCAAAAGGATGGAAGCCGACGAGCTGCGCCTCTGTCGAAGCCCGCATTGCCAGCATCGCGATATCCAGGAATACCGTGCCCGTGAACAGACTGTAGCCGTACGAGCCCTCATAATACATGCCGTCACGGCCGATCGCGTTGTAGAAATACGCTTCAACC
This sequence comes from Paenibacillus thermoaerophilus, assembly GCF_005938195.1. GTDB lineage: Bacteria > Bacillota > Bacilli > Paenibacillales > Reconciliibacillaceae > Paenibacillus_W > Paenibacillus_W thermoaerophilus. The sequence continues at coordinate 56,276 of NZ_VCQZ01000017.1, read as the reverse complement.
GCCTGCACGCCCCATCGGCAGTAATCCTCCCGGCCCAAGGCGAGGCCGACCGCCAGCATCGCCCGAACACCGTCCGACTCGTGGTTCTGCAGATTGGTCAGATTGCCGTCACGGAGATCGTATTCGGGACCGCCCGGCTCCGTCAGCATGTACTCCTCGAGCAGCGACACGATGTTCTCCCGGATGCTTCCCTGTTTGCCGAGCTTGGCCAGCGCAGGAGAAGTAGCGTCCAGCTCGGCCAAGTCGGACAGCCAACTGTAGTCGTGTGCCAAAAACACTTTGACCCTGTGCACGATACTTGTCAGCAGATGGAGCCTCCCGATCTCGAAGCTGCTGCCGAACGGGGTGAAATCGCGGGGGCCAATCGTACCGGCGATGATCGCGCCGAACGCGTCCAGCAGCACGATCGCCTTGTGTGCGTAGCGGTAATCGCCGGTCAGCATGTACATGTAAGTCAGCTTGGTGACGAGCCCTTCATGATCCCGGACGCCGCCCAGCAGCTCGCCGGCGTGGAAGAAATTCCACATTCCGATCGGGTAATAACCTTTTCCGTTGCGCTCGAACCCTTGCCCGTCATCCGGATATTGCTCGTTCGGGAACGTCGTGCGGCAGTTCGGGCAGGTAACCGTTTTAACCGGATGCAGTTCCAATCCCGATATAAATCGCCGCTGTTCCTCGGGTTCCATCGGGAATGCCTTGCCGCAGCCGGGACAACCGGATATGCCATAGGCGAACGTTTCGTCTCTCATCCCCAACACACTGTCATAGACGAACTCGTCGGGCAAAAGGAGAAATGACTCGCAGCGCTGCTTCATTCGTTCGAAGGCAGCCTGCGCTCGAGGCAGTCGTTCTATGTTTCTTCTCGCGATCAGCACATCGTCTTCTGTAAAGTAGATGCCCCGTTTCGAATAGGCGGTGCCCATCTGCAGTCCTCCCTGGCGATTGTAACTGCCGTAAGCGCGTTATCCCTTGAGGGAGCCGATCATAACGCCTTTTACGAAATATTTCTGGATAAACGGATAAACGCATAAGATCGGGACGGTTGCGACCATAACCGTCGCGGCTTTGATAATGTCCGGAGTTACGCTCTGCACGGACGGGTCGAACGTCTCGAATTGCTGGAACTGCGGGGACCCTTGAATAATAATTTTGTACAGAACCGTTTGCAGCACCGTCTTGTTCGGATCCGAGATGTACAGCAGCGCATCGAACCAGGCGTTCCAGTGTGCAACGGCGTACCAGAGCGCGATCGTCGCGATGATCGGCAACGAAACCGGCAGCACGATCGAAAACAAAATCCGCACGTCGTTGGCGCCGTCGATCTTGGCGGATTCCTCGATTTCTTCCGGCAGCGACATGAAGTAGTTGCGCACGATGATCATGGAGAACGCGGCGATCAGTCCGGGCAAGATCAGCACCAGCCGATTGTCCAGCAGTCCGAGCGACTTGATCAGCAGATAAGTCGGAATCAGTCCGCCGCTGAAGAACATCGTGAATACAATAAGCGACGTATATAGATTGCGGTTGGGCAAATACCGTTTCGACAGCGGATAAGCGCACAGCACCGTAAAAAGTACGTTTAATGCCGTACCGACACCCGTCCGGATAATCGTATTGTAGTATCCCGTCCAGATCACCTTGTTGTCGAAGACCGCCCGGTAAGCCTCGAGCGTAAACTCCTTTGGAATAAATTTCAGCCCGTAAGCGTTCGCCGCCGCCGGCGTGCTGAACGAGATCGACAATATATTGATAAACGGATAAACTGCGGAGAAAGCAAACAAAGTCAGAAACACGTAATTAAATCCGTCGAACAGCTTCTCTCCCAGCGTTTTTTTACCGATCGGCACCTTCTGCACCCCTCACCAAATCCCGTAATTGCTGAAGCGTTTGACGATCGAATTCGTGACAACAATTAGAGTGAAGGCGATGATGTTGACGAACAATCCGGATGCGGTGGCCAGTCCGTATTGCATGTCCGCTATACCGATCCGGTACGTGTAAGTGCTGAGGACGTCGGCGACGGAATAGACGGCCGGATTGTAAAAGTTAAACACCTGGTCGAAATCGTCGTTGATGATGCCTCCGACGGCGAAGATAAACATAATCGTAACGACCGGCACAAGTGAAGGCAGCGTAATGTGAAGCATCTGCTTCCAGCGGTTTGCTCCGTCCACGATCGCCGCTTCATACAAGGTCGGATCGATGCTGGATAACGCCGCCAAATAGATGATGGAGCCCCATCCGACTCCTTTCCATACGTCCGTGCTGACAAGCAGCGTGCGGAACCATTCCGGATCGCCGAAGAAAAATATCGCTTTGCCGCCGAGCGACGTAATGACCAGATTGACGATGCCGCGCGTCGGCGAGAACACTTCCATAAAGATCCCCGCCAAGACGACCCAAGACAGAAAATGGGGCAAATAACTCAACGTCTGCACGACTTTTTTAAACATCAGATGCCGAATCTCATTCAGCAACAGCGCGAGAATAATAGGCGCGGGAAACCCGAACAGCAGTTTCAGCGAGCTGATAATAAGCGTATTCTTAAACGCTTGCGGAAAATCCCTTCCGCTCATCAGATCCCTGAAGTTTTGCAGACCTGCCCAAGGGCTGCCGAGGATGCCGTCGATAAACCGGTAATCCTTGAACGCGAGGATAATGCCATACATCGGGCCGTATTTAAAAACGAGAAAATAAAGGATACAAGGAAGCAACATAAGGAACAAGTACCGGTGCTTCCAGTAAGAGCTCGCCCATTGACGAAAGGGACCCGCCTTGGGCTTAGCCCGCAATTTGTTTTGAACGCCGGGTTGATCTCCGACCGAAATCGTCGCCATAGCTGCCTCCTGTTTCATATCTGAAAGTAAACGCGAAAGATGCGGTAAAACGGTAAAGAAGCGGCCAACTTCCCGTTTCCGTCCATTGGCCGCTTCAGGGTCCAGCAACTTATTTCGCCAAGCTGGAGTACCAATCGTTAGCTTCTTTTGTCAACTGCTCGCCCCCGCTCTTATTCCATTCCTGTACGAATGTATCGAAGTAGTCCAGAGGCTTCGTCCCGTTGATAATGGCCGCGTACGTTTCGTCGACCAGCTTTTGCAGGTTCTTCTGATACTTCGTATCGGAAGGGAGCGCCACCTTGACGACGTTTTCGTATCCCGCTCCCTCATGCTTGAAGTTCTTATCGTTGAATTCCTTGCTCTTGGGATTGTTCAGCTTATATTGGTTCGGGTGCCAGAACGGCGCAAATGTGATATGCGCACCGATCTTTGCCATTTCCTGCGGCGTTTTGAAGCCTTCCTTCATGACTACCGAGATGCCGTCGTTGCCGATGTCATAGTTGACGCCCTTCTCGCCGTGGCGAACCTTCAGCCAGAGATCAAAGTCGGCGTAGATGCCCTCAATCAGCTCCATGATGCGGTGCTTTTTCTCCGGATCGGCTGCGTTTTTGCCGAGCGCGAGCGAGGCTGTTCCTTTTGTTCCGGCCAAAATATTGCCGAACTTGCCATCCGGTCCTTTCGGAGGCTTGCCGAACGCGACTTGCGCTTTGCCGTTCGTGATTTTGTTTAACTCGGTGATGTTTTGACCTTCGAAGCCGCCCTCGAACTGCCTGATCGCCCAGTGGTAGCTTTCGCCGTGGGAGGACGTCCCGATTTTGCCGTTGATGAAGTCATGAGAGAGCGCCCAGTATCCGCCCTGGTTTTCGCCGACTACCCATTCCGGGTTAATAACGTCGTCCGCTTTCCATTGGCGAAGCGTTTCCAATGCTTTTTTCGCTTCCGGCGTCACCGCGCTATGCACAACTTTTCCGTCGCGGATCGTCCAGGCGTCCTTCCAGATGCCGTATGCGCCGAATACGTTCATCATCGCCGAGTTGGACATGCCGTACGTATCCTTCTTGCCGTTCCCGTCCGGATCGTCGTTGCGGAACTTGTAGACCGCTTCCTTGAATTCGTCCAGCGTCTCCGGAATTTTTGTGATGCCGACCTTGTCGAGCCAGTCCTTCCTCCATACGACCGCCTTGTTGTAGACGCCGTCCGGGTTTACGGAAGGAATCCCTTTGTATTTACCATCTTTTGTTTTATAGTAGGACCATATTTTCGGATCGAACGAATCGATAAATTTTTTGTAGTTCGGCATGTACTTGTTTAATTCTTCTTCCGTAAACGTCGTGGTTATGCCTTGATCGTAAAACTTCTGCAAATCGACGTCGGAGTATACGGTCATCAAATCCGGAATTTCCCCGGCGGCCAGCTTGGTGCCAAGCAGTTCATCTTTTTTCGTGACGTCTATGTACCAGATGTTGAATTTGACATTAAATTTTTCTTCCAGCAGCTTTTTGACGGGCGCGGTCTCGTCGACCGGACCGTATTGGTACGTCAACCATTCCAATGTAATCGCTTTCTTTTCGGCGTTTGCTGCGCTGCTGGCCGGCGATGTCTCCGGTTCTTTCTCCGTGTCGCTGCTGCATGCCGCCATACTTGCGGCGACGAGCACTGACATTGTGCCGGCCATTACGGATTTCATGTTTTTCTGCACTTCCATGCCCCTCCTTTTTCATATCGGCTCCATTGGTTTAGGCCTGCTTTCTGCTGCCCACGAACATATTAACACCCGTTATTTTTTTAGTCAATGAACATAACGTGTGTTAATACGTCTTTATGTTGTCTTAATGTACAGCTGCCGCAACAAAAAAATAAGCGAGAATCACGCCCCTTTTTCCGGGCGGTATTCTCGCTTTAATTCGTAAAAATGTCCGTATATCGGGTCATACGCTCCGGCACGGCGCAGCCGTTCCGCCTTCAAACAATTTCACTTTTGTCAGATATACTTTCTTCGGCTTGGCTTCCTTATCGTCAATCACTTCCTGAAGCCGGTATACAACCGACTCCTTCTCCTCTTGCGGAATATAGAAGGTCGTCAGTTGCGGCATGCTCATGCGGACGAGCTTCGTCATGCCCCAGCCGATCAGGCTTTTATCCGCAGGCACGGCAATTCCCTGGTCCTTCAGCCACTGGAGCGCGCCGAACTGAATCAGCGTGTTGGCGCAGAACGCGGCCGTATACGGGATGTCCAGCGCTTCCATCCGGCAGCATAGCTCGAACCCGTCCTCATCCTTGCTCACCTGGACGAGCGATTTGTCAAACGGAATTTCCGCTTCCTCCAACGCCTTGCGATAACCTTCAAGCGTCTTTGCATGAACAAGCATGTCGAGCCTGCCGCTGAACAGGGCGATCTGCCTGTGCCCGAGCTCGATCAGATAACGCGTGCATTCGCGAGCGATCGCCTCGACATCCGGCTCGACAACGTTGACATTCTCGTTCTCCAGGCTGCTGAATACGACGTACGGCACGCCGGACTTCTCCACGATGTCCAATATTCGCTCGTCGACGTCACCCGACAAGATTACGCCGGCTATCTCCTGATTGCCCAGACATTTCTCCAGCCGGAACAAATCTTTGTTCGATGATCCGAGATTCATGAACAACAACCGGTAATCCAGACGGCTCGCCGCGTTCTCGATCAGGTGCAAATCCGTCGCGTACAGCGGATCGTCCTGCCCCCGGTTGCACAATATATAGCACAGCTTGGGGGAAACCTCCCCGTCCCGATACCCGAGTTCTTTTGCTGCCCGCAGGATGTTGTTGCGCGTCTCCTCGGATATCGTGCTGTTCGGCGTATTGTTCAGCACTAGCGAAACAGCGGTTCGTGATATGCCCAGATAGTCTGCGATATCTTTTTTAGTGACAGGCATCCGATTCTTCCCTTTCTCGCGTCCAGAATTCGTAACGGTCGTTATCCTTATGAATGGCCGCGCCTCACATTATACCTGATAATCTCAGCAATTAAAAGTACAGGACTTTCAAGCCGCGTAACGCGCGTTAATTTGTCGAAAGCGCCGCGAAACGTCAGATGCTTCCTAACGCAAAAAAATCCGAAGCTGTATCCCCGCAGGGAACGGCTTCGGATCGTATCGTTCGTTTATTGCGCGATCTGATTGCGTATGTTCTGCAATATTTTTTTCTCCAGCCGGGACACTTGGACCTGCGAGATGCCGAGCCGGCTGGCGACCTCCGACTGCGTCTGGTCGCGGTAATACCGCAAAAACACGATCAGCCGCTCCCGTTCCGTCAGTCCGTTAATCGCCTCGTTCAACGCAAGCTTGTCGAACCAGCGCTCCTGCGATTCGTCGGCGATCTGATCCATCAGCGTGATCGGGTCGCCGTCGTTCTCGAACACCGTCTCGTGAATGGAGGACGGCGGCTTGCTCGCATCCTGGGCGAATACGACTTCCTCAGGCGTAATGCACAGCTCTTCGGCGATCTCGCCGACGGTCGGCAGACGTCCGATCCGCTTCGACAGCTCGTCCTTCACGCGGCGGATTTTGTTGCTCAGTTCCTTAAGCGAACGGCTGACCTTGACGGTGCCATCATCCCGCAGAAACCGCTGAATCTCGCCGATAATCATCGGTACGGCGTAGGTGGAGAACTTGACGTCGTAAGACAAGTCGAACTTGTCCACGGACTTCAGCAGGCCGATGCAGCCGATTTGAAACAAGTCCTCCGGCTCGTAACCGCGCCCGAGAAACCTCTGCACGACCGACCAAACCAGACGGATGTTGCAATTCACGAGCGTCTCCCGCGCCACCGTATCGCCGGACTGGCTTAAAGCGATAAGCCGCTTCACTTCCGTGTCGTCCAGATAGACCTCCATAGGCGTCCGTCTCCTAATTGTACAGCGCTTTTTTGGATGCAATCCTCTTTTTCATCCGAATCCGGGTGCCTTCTCCGGGACGCGACGTGACCTGCACGTCGTCCATAAAGTTCTCCATGATGGTAAAGCCCATGCCCGAGCGCTCAAGCTCCGGCTTGCTCGTGAACAACGGCTGGCGCGCCAGCTCCAAATCCTCGATGCCCGTGCCCTCGTCGGATACGGTCACGTACAGGTCTTCGCCGTCGAGTTCGGCCTCGATCGTCACGATGCCGTCGGGGCGGTTGTCATAGCCGTGGATAATCGCGTTCGTAACCGCTTCGGAGATCACGGTTTTGATGTCCGTCAGTTCTTCCATCGTCGGGTCGAGCTGGGCGACAAACGCGGCCACCGCCACGCGCGCGAACGCCTCGTTCTCGGACCGGCTGGCGAATTGCAGCTTCATGAAGTTCATGAGACGACCTCCAATCGGGAGAGCGCGTCCTGCTCGCTCGGTTCCACCGTCAGTATTTTGAACAGCCCCGACATCTCGAACAGCCGGTAGATCGACGGATGCACTTCGCAGACGACGAGCTTGCCGCCTTTGTTCGCGATCTGCTTGTACCGGCCGAGCACGACCCCGAGCCCTGAACTGTCCATAAACGTCAACCCCTTCATGCTCAGCACGACGTGGTGGACATCCCCTCGCAGGATCGCATCTTCCAGCATCGTTTTAACCTTGTCGGCCGTATGATGGTCCAATTCCCCGCGCAGCCGCGCGATGAGGGTGCGGCGATGATGTTCGAGCTCTATTTGCAAGCTCACCAGGATCACTCCTTCCGTCTGATGAGAAGGAGTTCTACGGCGATCCGGGCAATTCCTGCCCCCTGACAAAACTAGAAGAAAACATCCAGAGAACGCAATTTATCGACAATCCCGCCATCGATCGCGATAGGATCAGTCGACAAGAATCAGCTTCTTGACCGTCCGTCCGAACAGCGTCCACCAGCCGGCCCGTTCCACCGCCGCCGGGGATTCGATCGGAAATTCGATGAGCAGCCGTTCGTCCTTGTACACCTTCAGCTTGCCGATCGGCTGACCGTGCTGCACAGGCGCCTTAAGCGGCAATATCTCCAGCTCGTGGCGGAGGCCGTCCTTGCCCTCGCCTTTTTTCATGACGACGCTGTACGGATGCTTGGCGGCAAGCTGCAGGACCGGCTGTTTGCCCTTCTCGACGCGAACCTCGCCGATCGTCTGGCCGGTTTCGAAGATCGGCACGCTCTCATATTGCGAGAAGGCGTAATCGAACAGCTTCGTCACCTCGGCGTTGCGGGTCTTCGTGTCCGGTTCGCCCATGACGACAGCGATAATCCGGAGATGATCGCGTTTGGCGGTGGCAGTGAGGCAAAATTTCGCTTCGCTCGTATAACCGGTTTTGAGCCCGTCGGCACCGGGGTAGAACCGGACCAGCTTGTTCGTATTCACCAGCCAGAACGGCTTTTCGGTGTCTTTGCGCAAGTAGTCCTGGTACAACCCCGTATATTTCGTAATTTCCTCATGCTTCAGGAGTTCCCGGGACATAACCGCGATGTCGAGGGCAGAGCTGTAGTGTTCGGCCGCAGGCAAGCCGTTCGTATTTTGGAAGCGGGTATTTTTAAGCCCCAGTTGGGCCGCCTTGGCGTTCATCATCTGCACGAAGCCTTCCTCCGACCCGGCGATCTTCTCGGCAAGCGCGACCGACGCGTCGTTGCCCGATGCCAGTGCGACGCCCTTGAGCATCTCCTCCACGGTCATTTCTTCTCCCGGTTCCAGGAAGATTTGCGAGCCGCCCATGGAAGCCGCGTATTCGCTGGTGCGAACCTTTTCGTCGAGACGAATTTTGCCTTGGTCGAGCGCTTCCATCACCAGAATCATGGTCATGATCTTCGTGATGCTGGCCGGGGGCAAGCGTTCGTTTCCGTTTTTCTCGTAAAAAATCGTCCCCGTCGCCGCATCCATAAGCACGGCGGATTTCGCGTTGGGCGCCAAATCCGGCACGGCCGGCTGGTTCGGAGCCGATTCAACCGCATAGGCGGCGGACAGCGCCGTGGAAAATCCCAATATCGCTGCCGTTCCTGCGGCGAGACATCGCTTCAACAACTGCTGCATCCCTCAAGGTCCCTCCTGGACACACCCCGCTCCGCCACCTGGCAAAAGCTAGGGGATTGTTCTCTAATGCTAGTCAGTGTTGACGGGAAAAGGAGGAAATATACTGCAAAAGAGCTCGTCCGGATGGATGACTCCAATTATGTTTCGCGTTATTTTATGTTGACCGATGTTATAACGGGTGTTATTCTTCTCCGTGAAGTGATTCTCCAAAATATAAGGCCGAAGGGGGGGCGCTCCAGCTAAGCGGCATGACCGGAAAGAGTCTAAGACGCCCCGAGCAGGGAGGTGATTCATCTCTGCCGCACGCAGAGTTTCAGCCCGGATTAACAGCGAGATCGCAGCTGCCGAATAATGATTAAACAATGGAGGTCGAACATGTACAAGAAAACGTTTCGCACCGCTGCATTGTTTTCAATGCTTTTGGGAATGCTGTGCGTCTTGATCCCCGTATCAGCTGCTCCGGTATACGCCGAGGAACCTCCATCCGCAGGCAGCTCTGTGACGAACGATGTTTATAACCTGGCCTTAAATAAAAGCGTTATCATCCGTGAACCGGACGCGATCTTCGACCAGATTCAGAAAATCGGTTATTACGACAAGGAAACCCGGGACATGTCCAAAGCCTCCAAACTGACCGATGGCAAGTACGGCAACCTGGCGAACTGGGCGGACGTCACGGATTGGTTCGTCTTCTATCGCAAGATGCGCCGCGAGGTGATCGTCGATCTGGAGCAAATCAACTCCGTCAACAGCATCTCGATCGGATTCGGCCAGCGGGCCGATGTCGGGATCGGCACTCCTATTAACGTCCGTTATTACGTTTCGAACGACGGTGTCGACTATCGTTATATCGGTATGGCGAAGCCGGATGTGCCTAACTATTTTGCGTACTCGAACACTTCCTCGGATATGGACCGCAAAGTGTTCAAGCTCGACAAGACGCCGGAAGGCGCCCCTCTCAATGTCCAAGCCAGGTATGTCAAGCTTGTGTTCGTCATTAACATTTTCGGCTGGGCGGATGAGATTGAAATAGGGGGCAAGGAAGGCATTGTGGACGATGCCGAGATTCCTCCCGTTCGCGATGACGGCATGACGTTCAATCAATTCGTGCTGCCCGGCACGCCGGAAGCAGCCCATATCCGAAACCAGTTCCTGTGGTACTCCGGCCCGATGAAGGCGGGCAACGAGCGTTTCTCCGACTGGACGAAGGACAAAGTGCTGCCGATCTTCGGCTACCAGGACATCAAGGGAGAGATCGTCGATTGGCAATATGACGACATTCTCGCCCTGCCGATCACCTCCATGGTAACCCCAAGCGGCCTGGACAGCAACGGCAATGCCAAGTTTGCCACAAAACACGATTTTCTCGCTTACCTCGACTTTATCTTCAAGTCCGACACACAACTGGGAGCCATCAACGCCGCTGTCGCCGAGGTTAACGCCAAGCTGAATACTAACAAGAAAGTGCGCGTCAACATGGCGATTCCGTACCTGCTGGACAGCGAAGATTTCGGCGATATCGGCAAAGGAGTTCCATTCAGCACCAAAATCGACCGCACCAAATACCCGAACACCCGCGAAGGACAACTGCAAGCCGCGACGGACGCGTTCAACAACCGGGTTGATGCGATCAAGTGGTACGTCGACGAGGTCATCCGCAGGTTCAACGAAAGCGGTTACTCCAATCTCCAACTCGACAGCTTTTACTGGTACCACGAGAGAATATCCGACTCATACGGCGAGAACGATTTGATCTATGCGATCGGTGATTACATCAAAAGCCGAAACTACTTTTTTACGTGGATTCCGTACGTAGGGCCAGGGTCCTTCTATCAATGGCGCGATCTCGGCTTTACGACGGGCTCGCTCCAGCCCGGATTCGCCTTCGGAGTAGCCACCAAGGAACTGTTTAACCAAGTTGTGCAGGCGGCCAAAAATACTGGCGGATCGATCGAGATCGAATACGACAGCATGCACTCCCTGGCCGTTTATCTGAACAACGGATACTTCCAGGGGTACATGAACAGCGCCAATACGTATTATTACGGCGGCTCGACTCCAATTATAGACAGCGCATACGCCCTTACGCCAACCGACGACCGGTTCACCGATGCAAACTCTGTCAATCGGCGCAACGTTTACGACAGAATATACGAATACGTAAAAGGGACTTACAAACCGAGATTCACCGCGGCTGTATCGTCCAATGTCACAAATCCGGACGATATCGGGGTAAATATCAAGCTGCCGCTGGCAAACTCGTATACCGAAGGCAGCCTCACGATCGTTTACGACGATTCCTTGGTCACCTATAAGGGCTTCACGCTGGGAGCGTCGCTAAAGGACAAGGCATCCGTGGAAGTGGACACCTCGTCACCGGGACTCGCCAGAATCAGCTTCAAGGTATCCAATCCGGCCAACGCGGTCTATGCGGATTTGATCGAAAAGCGGAACCCGATGAACGGCGCACCGGATCTGATTACATTGAAATTCGCCAAAAAACCAGGCGTCGACGCGGCCGCAATCACGGCGAGGAAATTCGCCCTTGACGCGAGCGGCAACATGATCGATATAAACGGCAACGAATATTTGAACTTCGGCGCAAGCGACATGATTCCCGGCTCCCTGGAAGAACAGTTTGCGCGGGCCTCGGATTCGGTCAACTCCGCCGTGAACGATCGCGCTTTGTACGGACTGGCTTCCGCCCTCGTCGCCGCATTGCCCGACGGCCGCAACAAATCGGTGCTGCAGGCGAAGCTCGCCGCGCTGGACCCAAATGAAGTAAAAGTAGAGCTTGTTACTCCCGTAACGGAGTTTGCGCTTGGCAGCGACGCGGTATTAACGGTCAGAGGCTCGAACCAAACCGGCGCGCCTAAGCAGATGACGCTTATTATCGCCGTCTACGAGAAAACTGCGAACAAGATGGTCAATTATTCGGCTGTGACCCAGACGATTGACGCCGGGAAATACGTCTTGGCAACCGCCATGATGAAACTGCCTGGGAGCGGCGAATACGAAGTGAGAGCATTCGTATGGGATTCGTTGACATCTATGAAGCCGCTGTCCGCAACCATCGTCATTCCCGTGAACTAATCCCTGCCGCCAGGAGGCCGACGCCATGAAAAAATGGGTTATTCTGTGTATTCTTTTATGGGTGCTTGGGAATACGGCAGCAATCGGTTCGGCCGCAGCGTCGTCCCCGGCCATCACGATAACGGTCTCCGACCATGTCGTGACGGTATCCGGCACAGTCGCCGAGGGCAGCAAATACGCAACAATCGTCGTGACGAATCCGAACGGCGACAGGGAATATATCGACCAGATCGCGCGGCAGTCAGACGACAAGTTCCAAGTCTCGTTCACGGTCGGTAACAAGCTGGCAGGAACTTATCGCGTTACCGTCGGCGGCGACGGTACGCTGACACCGGCAAGCGCGTCCTTCGAGTTGACTAAGCCGACACCCTCGCCGACACCTTCACCAACACCTTTGCCGACGCCTTCGCCGCCGGCATTTCCGGGACCGAGCGTGTCTCCTTCACCCAGTCCGTCTCCGACTCCTTCCGCAAAACCGGCATTTACGGTATCGGCGGAAATGCTGAGCGAGCCGGATCAAGCCGACGGCAGCGTAAAAGTTATCATTGACGAAGCGGTTGGCGAAGTGCTGCTGCCGTCGGCTGCCGCCCAATTGACGCAAGGCCGGCCGGTCGCGCTGATCTTCATGGACGGCTCTTTACTGATCCCCGTCGAGGTGCTGAGGTCGATGGAGAAGCTCGCCGAATCGGCGGCGGACGGCGCATCGATATCCGTCCGCCGCGAACAAGCCTCTTCTTCCGCGGCTGCCGAAGCGCTCCGAAAGGCAAGTGCAAAGTATGGGGCGAAGCTGGCCTCAGCCGGATATGTATACGCGTACTCCATCTCTTTGAGGATGAAAGATGCGAAGGAAACGAGAATGGACAGCTTTGAACAGCCGATCGTCTTGACCTTGCCTGTTCCTCCCGGCGCGGACCCCCGCTTGTTGGGGATATATATGACGTCGTCAACGGGCGAATTCGTATACGCCGGCGGCCGTTACGATCCAATCGCCGGTACGATAGCGGCCGAAGTTCGCGGCTTCGGTCCATACACGGCGCTGCTTGTTTACGACAAATCGTACGACGACGTGCCCGAATCTCACTGGGCGCATGCGGCGGTCAAACAGCTGTCCGCCAGACATGTCGTCGACGGCATTTCACTGACGGCGTACTCGCCGGATGCCGATGTCACCCGGGCGGAATTTGCCGTCATGCTCTCCCGTCTGCTCTCACTGGGAGATAATCAAGACGAAGCTTCCTTATTTCACGATGTCCCGGCATCGGCCTGGTTTTCATCTGGTGTGAACGAGGCCGCACGTGCCGGAATCATACAGGGGACGGCCCCGGGCCTGTTCTCTCCTGAACAGCCGATCAGCCGGGAAGAAATGGCCGTTCTGATCATGCGCGCTTACCGATACCTGACAGGCGGCGACGCGATCACCCAAGGGGCGGCTGCCGATTTCCGGGACGCATCCGACATCAGCGGCTGGGCGGTTGAAGACGTATCCGCCGCTGTCCGCCTGCAACTGCTTGAAGGGCTCGAGGATCAGCTCTTCAAGCCGAAGGACCGTTTGAGCCGAGCGCAGGCGGCTCAAGTGCTCGCGAATATCATAAACAACCTCGGCCTCGTTTAATTTTCCGGAAACATAAAGGCGCTGCCCGCGGAGAACCGTTCTCCAAAGGCAGCGCCTCTTTCCTGTTTCATTTAGAGGGGGGCGATCCCTTCTCCAAAAAGCCCCGCTCCACCGCTTCGCCGATCAACCGCTCGGCAAAACTCCATAACGCGGGAGCTCCCTCTTCGATATGCCGGTTGCGCTTCTCGACCCGGTCGCTCGTGACTCCGTGCTTGCGCCACGCATGACCGCGCGTCGTATAGTTCAGCAGCATCGGCTGCAGCCGGTCCAGCGACGCCGCGAACTTCGCTTCCGGCGTGGCCCGCTCTTCGAATTCCCGCCACAACGAATGGAACTCGTCCCGCTGGTCGTCGGGCAGCAGCCCGAACAGCCGGTTTGCCGCCCGCTGCTCGCGTTCCGCCTTGTCGGTATGGCCGGCTTCGTCGTAAGCGAACGTGTCGCCCGCATCGATCTCGACAAGATCGTGCACGAGCAGCATCCGCATCACTTTTCCGAGGTCCAGGCCCGGTTCCGCCGCATGCTCGCTTAACAACATCGCCATAAGCGCGAGATGCCAGCTATGCTCGGCATCGTTCTCCCGTCGGCTGGCGTCCGACACGAGGGTCTGACGCAGAACCGACTTGAGCCGGTCCGCCTCGATAATAAACCTCAATTGCTTCGTCAATCTCTCGCCGGTCGGCGCTTCGGGCAGTTCGGGCTTGCCGCCGTCTTCGCCGCCCACCGGCTCGTCGTCCACCAACTCGATCATCGCGCAGCTCTCCTCTCTTCGCACTTCATTTTTAAAGGCCCCTTCGGACCACAAACAAGCGGTCCCCCGGGGCCGGTTCGTTGTCTCCTATTTCCCGGCATGCGCCGTCCATGCTTTCCTACGCAAGCCGCCGAACGCCTTCGGCCGACACGATCGCGTAGACGAGCGGCTCCGGCCGGCAAGGCCGTGACTGAAGCCGGAACGCTTCGCGGGCCAATCTCAACGCCTCCTCGATCCGCGCCTGCGGCCGCTCGTTCACGTGCAGCTCCGCCAGCACGTCTCCCGCCGCGACCTCGTCGCCCACCTTGCGGCGAAGGACGACACCCGCCGCCGGGTCGATGGCGTCCGCCTTCGTCTCGCGTCCGGCCCCTAGCAGCATCGCCGCGATGCCCAGCCGCTCGGCCTCGATTCCGGATACGTAGCCGGACTCCTCGGCCTTCACCTCCAACACGCGGGACGCCGAAGGCAGCATCGCCGGATTGTCCACGACCGAGGGCGATCCGCCCTGCGCGGCGATCAATTCCTTCAGCTTCTTCAGCGCATAACCGCTTGACAGCCGTTCCTCCAGCTTCGCCCGGGCGGAAGTCTCGTCGTCTGCAACGCCGCCCAGCACCAGCATATGCGCTCCGAGCGTCAGGCACAGCTCCTTCAGATCGGCAGGCCCGCCGCCCTTCAACGTCTCGATCGCCTCGCGCACCTCCAGCGCGTTGCCGATCGCCAGTCCGAGCGGCTGATCCATCGAAGTCAGCACGGCAATCGTCTCCCGGCCCACGTCGGTGCCGATCCGCACCATCGCCTCCGCCAGCGAAATCGCCTCGTCGAGCGTCTTCATAAACGCGCCTCCGCCCACCTTTACGTCAAGCACGATCGCGTCTGCGCCGGCGGCGATTTTTTTGCTCATGATCGAGCTGGCGATCAGCGGAATCGACTCGACCGTCGCGGTCACGTCGCGCAGCCCGTACAGCAGCTTGTCCGCCGGCGTGATATTGCCGGATTGGCTGATGACAGCCAGTCCGTGCCGGCTTACCTGCTCCAGGAATTGCTCCCGGCTCAGCTCAACCCGAAAACCCGGAATCGACTCCAGCTTGTCGATCGTTCCTCCCGTATGTCCGAGGCCTCGGCCGGACATTTTGGCGACCGGAACCCCGGCCGATGCGACGAGCGGCGCAAGCAGGATGGTCGTCTTGTCGCCCACGCCGCCGGTCGAATGCTTGTCGACCTTGATGCCTTCGATCGGCCCGAGATCGACCTGGTCGCCGGAACGGGCCATCTCCAGCGTCAGCGAGGCCGTCTCGGCCGGCGTCATGCCGCGCCAGACGACCGCCATCGCCCAAGCGGACATCTGATAGTCCGGAACCGTTCCTTCGACATAACCCCGGATCAGAAACGCGATCTCGTCCGGGGTCAGCTCGCCGCCGTCGCGTTTTTTGCGAATAAGATCGACCGCTCTCATGGCTTCATCCCCCGCCGATTCGTTTGACGAACTCGCGCACCAGCCGCTGGAATTTCGGCTTGGTCCGGTTCGCCGTCTCCATGACCTGCTCGTGCGTCAGCGGCTCCAGATGCTCGCCGATCGCCATATCCGTGATGCAGGAGATGCCGAGCACCGAGATCCCCGCATGGCGGGCGGCGATAACCTCGCCGACCGTCGACATGCCGACCGCGTCGCCCCCGAGATTGCGAAGCATGATCAGCTCCGACGGCGTCATGTACGTTGGTCCGGCAACCCCTGCATAGACGCCTTCGCGAAGGTTCAGGCCGAGCTGTTCCCGCTCGTTCAGCTCTGCCGCGAGCCGCTTGGCCAGCTCCCGGTGCGATTTCGAGTAAGCTTCGGACATATCCGGGAACCGGACGCCCAGCTCGGGCACATTTTCGCCGATCAGCGGGTTGGCGCCCGTCCAGTTCAAATGGTCGGAGATGAGCATCAGGTCGCCCGGCTCGAACGACGCGTTCATTCCCCCGGCCGCATTCGTAATCACCAGATCAGCGATGCCGAGCAGCTTCATCAGGTAAACCGGCGCGACAACCTGCTG
Source organism: Paenibacillus thermoaerophilus (assembly GCF_005938195.1). GTDB lineage: Bacteria > Bacillota > Bacilli > Paenibacillales > Reconciliibacillaceae > Paenibacillus_W > Paenibacillus_W thermoaerophilus. The sequence continues at coordinate 39,955 of NZ_VCQZ01000017.1, read as the reverse complement.
CATGGAGTACCCTTCGTAATAGTGAAAACGGCCCTGCATCGCAAGCACATCCCGGTCTTCGAGCCGTCCCGCTGCGAACCGGCCCGCATGCCCTTCCACCGTGGAACGGGGCAAAAACGGAACGTCCTCGTACGGGATGTATACGGCGTCTTCCAGTTGCTCCGCCAGATCGCCCAGACCGGAGCCGAGTATCAACCCGATCTCCGGCCGACGCGAACCCAAGCGCTCCTTCAGGTACTCGGCCCCGGCCCGAAGCCGCTCCAGCCGTTCCGCCGCCGTGTTGCCGGCTTTCGTCATATGTATCGCTCCTTTCGCCGATTCGTGCCGCACGTTCTTACACCCGTCCGATCAACAGCTCCACGAGCTTGAGGAATTCCGCCTTCACCCGCTCCGTCGTCTCCATGACTTCCTCGTGGGACAACGGTTGATCCAGCATGCCCGCCGCCATATTGGAGATGCAGGAGATGCCGAGCACTTCGATACCCGCATGGCGGGCGGCAATCACTTCCGGCACCGTCGACATGCCGACCGCGTCGCCGCCGAGCGTGCGCAGCATGCGAATTTCGGCCGGCGTCTCGTAGGACGGCCCCAACAGGCCGACATAGACGCCTTCTTGCAGCTTCATGCCGAGCTCGGCAGCCGCTTCGTGCGCGATTGCGCGCAGACGTTTGCTGTACGCTTCCGACATATCCGGGAACCGGACGCCGACTTCCGGATCATTCGGCCCGATCAGCGGGTTGCGGAACATCATGTTCAAGTGGTCCCGAATCACCATCAGGTCGCCCGGCGCGAACGCCGCATTGATGCCGCCGGCTGCGTTCGTCACGATCAGGGTGCGGACCCCCAGCGCCTTCATCACCCGGATCGGTAACGCCACGCGGGTCACGTCATACCCTTCGTACAAGTGAAACCGGCCCTTCATCACGACGACGCGGCGGCCGGATACGTCTCCGACCGCCAACTCTCCTGCGTGTCCTTCCACCGTGGACACGGGAAAATGCGGAATGTCGCCGTAATTCATCGTCACCGGATTTTGCAGCGAATCCGCCAGGACGCCCAGACCGGAGCCGAGAATCAGCCCGATCTCCGGCTTGCTTTCGATCTTCGCGGCGATCGCGTCCGCCGCCTCGCGCACGCGCGCCGCCTCGGTTTGAATGGTTTCTTGGGATGCCGTTTGCGTTTCCTTCGCCATCGATTTATTCTCCTCCAGCCCGATGTTTGTTTAATTCCTGCAAGAAGCTGCGCCCGATTCCGGAGTCCCGGACGCCAAAATTGTCCGCGATCGTCGCCGCCAAATCGGCGAACGTGTCCCGGACGCCGATCGTCCCTCCTGCGGAGATCGAAGGAGAGACGGCCAACACCGGCACATACTCCCGCGTGTGGTCCGTTCCGTGATGAACCGGGTCGTTGCCGTGGTCGGCGGTGATGATCAGCAGATCGTCGTCGCCTAGCTTTTTCCGCAGCTCGGGGATATACGCGTCGAATTCCTCCAGGGCGGCGGCGTATCCCGCCACGTCGCGGCGATGGCCATACAGCGAGTCGAAATCGACGAGATTGACGAACAGCATCCCCTCGAACGGACGCCCGAGCAGCTCGATCGTCCGCTTGATACCGTCGAGATTGCTTTTGGTCGGATAAGATTCCGTGATGCCCTCGCCTGAGAAAATGTCGTGGATCTTGCCGACGGAGATCACGTCCCGGCCCGAATCCTTCAGCGCGTTCAACACGGTCGGAGCCGGCGGCTTCACCGCATAGTCATGCCGGTTGGGCGTACGCTTGAAGGCTCCCGGCGACCCGACATACGGCCGGGCGATGACGCGTCCCACCGGGTACGGCTCGCCCAGCGTCAGCTCCCGGGCGATTTCGCAGGCCCGGTACAGCTCCTCCAGCGGAATAATCTCTTCGTGAGCCGCGATTTGGAAGACGCTGTCCGCCGACGTGTAAACGATCCATTCCCCCGTCTTCATCTGCCGCTCGCCCAGCTCGTCCAAAATTTCCGTGCCCGAAGCCGGCTTGTTGCCGATCACCCCGCGCCCGGTCCGCTCGGCGAACTCCCGGATCAGCGGCTCCGGAAAACCTTCCGGATACGTCTTGAACGGGACGTCGATGCGCAGCCCCATCAGCTCCCAGTGGCCGGTCATCGTATCTTTGCCGGCCGATATCTCCATCATTTTGCCGTAGCAGGCTTCCGGCTTGACCGCAGGGGACAGCCCCGCCAGCGGTTCGATATTCGCCAGACCCAGCCGTTCCAGGTTGGGAACCTTCCAGCCGGGCGTCCGCTCGGCGATATGTCCGAGCGTATGCGCACCCGCGTCCCCGAAAGCCTCGGCATCCGGCGCTTCGCCGATGCCCACGCTGTCCAGCACAATGACGCACACTCGTTTAAAAACCATCCTCATCGCCTCTTTCCGTTCCAATTGCGTTCCCATCCACGGTTCAATCCGGTCCCGTTCGGGACGATTCGGTTATCGCTTGCGGGAGCCCGATCTCGGATGGGCCCGGTTGTATACCTCGCTGATGCGGACTTTCGCCGTCTGCGCCTGCAAGTACACTTGCGTGGAAGAGATGTCGGCGTGTCCGAGCATCTCCTGCACCGCCCGGAGGTCGGCGCCGTTCTCCACCAGATGAGCCGCGAACGAATGCCGCAGCATATGAGGCGATATCGCTTTGGCGATGCCGGCTTCCGCCGCCCTCGACTTGATCATCTTCCAAAATGCCTGACGAGTCAAGCGTGTCCCCAGATGTCCGAGGAACAGGGCGGTCTCCCCGTCCGAGCCCGACCGGATGAGCGCCGGACGCCCGCGCTCCACATACGCCTGCAGCGCTTCGACCGCATGGCGGCCGATCGGCACGATCCGTTCCCGTCCCCTGCTGCCGACGACGCGGATAAATCCGAGCTCCGGATGCACGCTGCCTACGTCAAGTGCCGTCAGTTCGGACACTCTGAGCCCGCAGGCGTACAGCAATTCAAGCATCGCTTTGTCCCGCAGCCCGTAAGGCGTATCCGGCTCGGGCGCGGCGAGCAGCGCCTCGACTTCGCCCGGTTCGAGTGTTGCGGGGGCCTCGCGTTCGAGCCGGGGGGACTCAAGCCGTTCCGCCGGATTGCGCCGGATATGTCTCTCCCGTGTCAAATAGGCGAAAAAAGAACGCAGCGATACAGCGGCCCTCGCCGTCGTCGCCGCAGAACGTCCCCGGACGCGAAGCTGCTGCAAATAAGAAGACAGGGTCGCTCTCGTGACCGAATCCGGCTCGGAGAGGCCCTGCTTCTCGGCAAAATCGATAAATTGCGTCAAATCGCGCCTGTACGCTTCGAGCGTCCCCGCCGAGAGCTCCCGCTCCACCGCAAGATCGCGCAGGAACAGCTCCAATCGATGTCTCATGTTCGGTCCCTCCGTCGTAGGTTAACATTTACCACAACGGAGCCGCCAATTCCTGCTTTATTCGCCGGTTCGATAAAAAAATAACAGCCGCTCCAGCATGCTGTCCCCTTCGATGCCCGACAGCTCCGGGTTAAACGCCTTCACCGCGCGGCCGCTCGGCTCCTTGTAGCGGTTGGTCGGTTCGATCCACGACGTCAGCGCCGACAGAGCGTAATACACGGCGACGGTCAAGACGACCAGTCCGATCGCGAATTTGATGCGCGCCATCCAGCGGCGGATCGATACGATCATGGCCCGTCCCTCCTCTCCGCAAGTGTATGACGGGACGCCGCCGATTATTCCGGGAGACGCCGCGCCCCGTTTCTCACACCTGCAGCGGCGTATACGGCAGCCCCACCGCTTCCGCGACCGCCTGGTGCGTAACGGCTCCCCGGTGCACATTAACGCCCAGCCGCAGGGGCGCATTGTCCGCGACCGCTTGATCGAAGCCCTTGTTCGCCAGCTCCAGCGCATACGGCAGCGTGGCGTTGGTCAGAGCGAGCGTGGACGTGCGCGGCACCGCTCCCGGCATATTGGCCACCGCGTAATGAACGACGCCGTGCTTGAGATAGATCGGATCGCTGTGCGTCGTGACCCGGTCGATCGTCTCGATCGATCCGCCCTGATCGACGGCCACATCGACGATAACCGCTCCTTTTTTCATGGTGCGGACCATCTCCTCGGTCACCAGCCGGGGAGCCCGCGCGCCGGGAATCAGCACGGCGCCGATCAGCAGATCGGCCTTTTGCACGGCGCCCGCGACGTTATAAGGGTTGGACATCAGCGTGTGGACGCGGCCGCCGAAGATATCGTCCAGGTAACGCATCCGCTCCGCGCTGCGTTCCAGGATCGTGACGCTGGCTCCGAGTCCGACCGCCATCTTGGCGGCGTTCGTGCCGACGATGCCGCCGCCGAGGATGATGACGTTGCCGGGCGGAACGCCGGGTACGCCGCCCAGCAGGACGCCGCGGCCGCCGTAAAATTTCTCCAGAAACCGCGCCCCCACCTGAACGGACATTCTGCCCGCCACTTCGCTCATCGGGGTGAGCAGCGGCAATCCGCCGCCCGGCAGTTGGATCGTCTCGTACGCGATCCCGGTGACGCCCTTGTCGACCATCGCTTTGGCCAGCTCGGGCACGGCCGCCAGATGGAGATACGTAAAAAGCAACTGACCGCTGCGGAAATACGGAATTTCTTCCGGCAAAGGCTCCTTCACCTTCATGATAAGTTCCGCGTTCGCCCACACTTCCGCGGCGGAAGGCACGATTTGCGCGCCCTCCCTGGCGTAATCCTCGTCGGAAAATCCGCTGCCCTCCCCGGCTTTGGTCTCGACAAGCACGCGGTGTCCCGCTTCGCTCAGCACATGCGCGCCGGCAGGCGTAAGGGCCACGCGGTATTCATGGTTTTTGATTTCTTTCGGCACGCCGACGACGCAGCTTCGATTCATGACGCGACCACTCCTTTTCCTGAATGCGCCTTTCTCCTATAGTCATATTCCAGTCGTTACGGCTGTAACCGAAACCCGGCGCGGAAAATAGAGGATTCGGCCCGCCGATGCGAAAAAAGGCTGTTCCGGCGTCAGTCGATGCCGGAACAGCCTTCTCTCGCCCGCGTCACTTGGACTCCTCTTGCGGGGGTTGCTGTGCTTTGTTTTTTTCGTTGCAGCGTCTGCAGATGCCCTGGAAGTCCAGACGGTGATCCAGCACCGTAAACCCGAACTCCTCCGTCACACGTATCTCAAGCGGCTCCAGCCAATCCTCCATGATCTCGTCCAACGCTCCGCATTGCACGCAGATCAGATGGTGATGATGGTGATGCGCGCTGTCGTTGCGCAAATCGTACCGCGCGACGCCGTCTCCAAAGTTCATTTTCTCCACGACATGCAGTTCCGTCAGCAGCTCCAGCGTCCGGTACACCGTCGCCAGACCGATCTCAGGTGCTTTGTCCTTGACGAGCATGAAGACGTCCTCCGCACTGAGATGGTCCTCCTCATTCTCGAGCAGTACGCGTACCGTCGCTTCCCTCTGCAAGGTCAGCTTGTAGCCCTGCGATTGCAACTGCTGCTTGATTTTCTCGATTCGATCTTCCATCCGGCCTCCCATCCCGTTCGCCGGGCTGCCATTCATGCCGGCCGCCAACACGGGCCAACGCCTATACAAGTTGATCTTTCTATTATTATAGGCGGTCATTCCGAACAAAGTCAACGCTTGTCCGAACCGGAAGAACCGGCGTCAGCCCTTCAAGCCGGCCGCCGCCATCGGGGATATCCACTGCAGCAAATAGGGCGAAGCGTACGCCTCGAACAACGCGGCGAACGCCACCGCAGCCGCGGCCAGCGCCGCCGTGCGGGCATATCGGCCGAAGGCCGGCTTCAATCCGATCCCGGGATGCTGCAGGAGACGGTATTTCACCAGTTGAAACGAAAACACGACGGAAGCCGCGCTCAGCGCCATCAACGCGGGCACGACGAGCAAATTTTGCGGCAAGACGGCAATCATCGCCACCAGCAAACCTTTCCAGGATAGCTGTCCGGTCAGATAGCCGACAGTAAATCCGACCAGCACGCCCTTCAGAAAATCGAGCAGCAGCACAAACGGCAGTCCGATCACCGACAAACCAAGCAGCCAGATGAGCACCAGCCACTTGACGTGCAGCGAAAAGGCCGCGAGAAAAGCGGAGCCTTGCCCGCTTCCCGGCTCGTCCAGCATGACCGATTGGAAGAACGAACCGAGGTGCCGCGACATTTCCTCCTTCTGCTCCAGCGTCAGCGCCTGAACCAGAAACGCGCCGAACAGAACGCCCATCGCGAACAGGACGAATACGAAAATAAACAACGGCAACTGCGTCTGCAGTTGCTGCCGAATGCCGAACGCCAGGTCTTTCAATCGCTCCGCCTCCCCTGTCCCGTTAGTTCAGCTTATGAGCGCAAGGATAGCGGTATGACTGAATGGGACCTGCGGCAATTGCGCCGGGCTTCTCTACAACAGCTTGCCGAACGTGCCTCCGCCTCCGGGCGAGATGGACAGCCGTCCCTCTCGGGCGAGCACGATCCGCTCGGCCAGAGCGTCTCCGACCGCCGAAGCGAGCTCGTCCGGCGAGGCGCGATGCAGCACGGCCATCTCGGTGCCGAATACGGCCAGCAGCTTCTCCAGCAGCTTCGGCCCGACGCCGGGAATAAAGCGCAGCGGAACCTGCCGAATGTAGGGAGGCCTCATGGAGGCAGCCGGCGGGCGATCCCGGTCCGCGATCGACAGCACGCGGTCGAGCACGCCCCGAACGATCCGGCCGCCGCAGCCCGGACAACGGTCGTGAACGGCGTCCGCCGCTTCCCACACCTTGTCGCAGGCCGCGCAGTAGGAACGGTGGTACTTGCCGAGGGCGGGATGAAGGCCGTAGTTGCAGGCGATTCCGCGCCCTTCGGCTTCCTTCAGCGCGAGGCCGAGCTCGCGGAAGCTGGCCTCCTTCAGCCTCAGCACGTTGTATTCGCGGGCGATGTTGGGCAGCGAATGGGCGTCTGAGTTCGTCAGGAACGGGAAGGCGTCCAGCTCGGACAAATATCCCGCGAGCTCGGTATCGCCGCTCAAGCCGAGCTCGACGGCCGAGACGCCGTCCAGATCGAGCAGCATCGACATTCGCTCGGCCGCATGGCCGTAGATGCCTTTGTGCGGGGTAAAAATATGGGCGGGCACGAACAGCCCGCCCCCCGCAATGACCCGCTCCTGAAGTTCCCGGGCCGTCACCCGAACCCGCTGGGAGCTCAGCCTGACGTTCTTCATGCGGGACGCCAGCCAGCCCGAGAACGAAGCCATCTCCTCCAGCGACGGCATGTACGCCAGCACATGCGCCGCTCCGAAACCCGGGTCGCATACCTCGATCTCGCTGCCCAACACAATAACCGTATCCCGGTAGGCGATGCCGCCGTCCGGCAGCTCCCGCATCTCTCCCGCTTCGAGCCGGTCGGCGATCTCCTCCAGCACGTCCGGGGATTGGCAGTCGATGATGCCGATCATGTCGATGCCCTTCCGGGCGGACGCCTCGCGGGCGATGTTGCGGAACGTCAGATCTCGGCTGCCGCTGATTTTGACGGGAGCGCCTTTCTCCGTGCGCCCGATATGAATGTGCAGATCCGCCGTCAGCTCGCGCATCATGCGTACGATCCCGTCAACCGGTACAGTTGCCAGGCGTATACGGCCATAATCGTCTTCGCGTCTTCGATGCGTCCTTCCCGGATCAACGCTTTCGCTTCGTCGAGCGTTACTTCAGTCACTTCCAGAAACTCGTCTTCGTCCGGGTTCGCCTGGCCCGGCACCAGCTCGTCCGCCACATAGAGATGGATCAGTTCGTCCGCGAATCCCGGCGACGTATAGAACGAAGCCACATGGCGAATCGTAGGACATGTATAGCCCGTTTCTTCCATCAGCTCCCGCTTGGCCGCTTCCAGCGGATCTTCGCCGCCGTCCAGCTTCCCGGCGGGAATCTCGACCAGACTTTTGCCGAGCGGTTTCCGGTACTGCTCGACAACGATCATGCGGTCGCCCTTGATAGGCAGCACGGCCACCGCGCCGGGATGGCGCACGATCTCCCGCGTCGCGATCGATCCGTTCGGCAATTCGACCTCGTCGACTTGCAGGGAGATGATTCTTCCCTGGAAGATTTGTTCGGTGCGAACGGTTTTTTCTTCGAAAAGATTGGATGAGCTCATTCGGTTCTGTTCCTCCTTGGGCTCGCATAGGAATCTGGTAAATCGGAAACGACGAGTTGATAGGAGGAGCTTCGGCCATGAAAGTTTACCGCACGAACGAAGAAATTCGCCTGGTCGGCAAAGGATGGGAGATTCGCCGCGCGTTGCGCGGCTGGGTCAAAGAAGCTTCCTCGCATGCCGCCAAAGCGTCCGCCGGCGTTCCCGTCGCCCCGGTCCATCCCACGCTGCGCGAGTGGCTGAACCGGCTATAGGCCGGACGCCGCTCACACCCAGCCCTGTTCGTACGCGTAGCGGGTGAGCTGCACGCGGTTCTGAAGATGCAGCTTCTGCAGAATGTTTTTCAGGTGGTTTTTCACCGTATGCTCCGAGATGTGCAGCTCGTCGCCGATCTCCCGGTTCGACTTGCCCCGGGCGACCCATTCGAGAATTTCCCGCTCGCGGGCGGTCAGCGGATCGTCCGCTTTGCTCTCGGCCCTTCTCTTGGCGGCGAATTCGTCAAGCAGGCGCGAAGCGAATTCGCGGGACATCGGAGCCTCGTCCATCGCGACCGCCTTCAAATAGTCCAGCCATGACGAAGGGGACAAGTTTTTGAGCAGATAGCCTTGCGCGCCCCGTTTGATCGCTTCGAACAAGTCGGCGACATCGTCCGATACCGTCACCATTACGATCTTGACGTACGGATACTTCGATTTGATTCGTCTGGTCGCCTCCAGCCCGTCCGCTTCCGGCATCCGGATATCCATCAGGATCAGGTCCGGCATGACCTCTCCCGTCAGCTCATACGCCTCCAGGCCGTTTTTCGCTTCGCCGACCACCTCGAACAGCGGATCTTCTTCAATGATTTCCCGAATGCCCCTGCGGGCATGCGCATGGTCATCGGCGATCAACACCCGATACGGCTGCATCTTTGCCGCCTCCTCCCGGCTTGCTTATCGACAGCACCGTCCACGAGCCTTCGCGGCCGAACGAGACGAGCCACCCGAATTCGGCGGCCCGCCTCCGGATCATATCGAGGCCGAAGCGCTCGCTTCCGCCGTCTTCCTGCGGGAATTCCGTTCCGTCGTCCGCCACCGTCAGCGTCCAGCCGCCGGAACGGTCGGCCGCCGCGCGCACGCGGACGTTGGCCGCGTCCTTCGCATGCTTGCGCACGTTCATGAGGCCTTCGCGCAAGCTGGAGAACAGCTCGATTTTTTCCCGGGGGCCGAGCAGCCGGTCCGGCAGCTCCCAGCGCCAATCGAGCATGCAGCGAGTATTGCGCTCGAACTCCCCGAACATCGAACGGATCGTATCCGTCCAAGGTTCTTCTCCGGCCGCGTCCGGATCGCCGCGCAGCCCCGCGATCGCCTGCCGCACATATTCGTCCGTCTCCCGGATCGTCCGTCGCAGACCGGTGAGCTCCGCGCCGATGTCGGCCGCCCCCTCGGCCACCCCGCGCTGCAGGCGGTCCGCCTGCACCGACAGCAGGAACAGCGACTGCGCCACCCCGTCGTGAAGCTCCCTTGCGAACTTTTCCCGCTCCCGCAGCACGGCTTCGCTGCGCATGGACGCGTTCAGCTCTTCCTCCGTCTCCTCCAGCAGCGAGAACAACGGGACAATCACCGCCAGCGTCACGCCGAATACGATGACGGGTGCCAGCCAGTTCCCCGCATCCATCGACAAATACGGCAGCAGAAATTCATGACGGATATACTCCCACAACCCGATGGTCAGCGTCGGAATCAACAGGATCAACCATTTGATGTGACGGGGACGCATCCGTCCTCAGCCCCGTCTCAAGCTTTGGCCTTGGCGGAAGCGGCGATCACCTGCACCAGCTCGACAGCCAGCTTCGCCGTGTCCACCAGCTCGGAAATCTTGATTTTTTCCTGCGTCGTATGGATGTCCTCGTACCCGATGGCGATGTTGACCGTCGGAAAGCCGAAGCCGTTAAACACGTTGGCGTCGCTGCCGCCGCCCGTATGGAACGTGCTCGGCGTCTTGCCGATGCGGCGGATCGCCTCCATCGCATAGCCGACCAGGTCGTCCTCCTCGGTGAATTTATAAGCCGCGTAGATGACGTTGCTGTTGAACTCGACTTTCGCGCCGAACTCCGCCGCCGCCGATTCGCAGGCTTCCTTCATATGGGCGATCTGCGTCTCCAGCTTGCTGTTCTCCAGCGAACGGGCCTCGGCGTATACGTCCACCTTTTCGACGACGACGTTCGTCTCGCCGCCGCCTTCGAAGCGGCCGATGTTCGCGGTTGTCTCGGAGTCGATCCGGCCCAGCTTCATCCGCGCGACCGCCTTGCTGGCGACCTGGATGGCACTGATGCCGTCCTCGGGATTGGCCCCGGCATGCGCGGACTTGCCGATAAAGGTGATTTTCATTTTGGCCTGCGTCGGAGCGGCTACCGCGATCATGCCCACATGTCCGCTGGAATCGAGCGCGTAGCCGAAGTCGGCGTCGATCAGGCTGGGGTCCATCGCCCGCGCGCCCACCAGACCGGACTCCTCGCCGACCGTGATGATGAATTGCAGTTGGCCGTGCGGAATGTTGCGCTCCTTGAGCACGCGGATCAGCTCAAGCAGAGCGGCGACTCCCGCCTTGTTGTCGCTGCCGAGGATGGTGGTGCCGTCGCTGCGGATATATCCGTCTTCGCCGATCTGCGGCTTGATGCCCTTGCCGGGAGCGACCGTATCCATATGGCACGTGAAAAAGATCCGCGGGGCGTCCGCCGCATCGGGCGTCGCGGGCAGCGTCGCGAACAGGTTGTTCGCGCCGTGTCCCGTCTTCGCTCCCGCCTCGTCTTCCCGGATGGTCAAGCCCAGCTCCGTGAATTTTCGCTTCAGGGCCAGACTGATCTCCCGCTCCTCCTTCGTTTCGCTGTCGATCTTCACGAGTTCGATAAATTCGTCCACCAGCCGCTGCTGATTTACCATCCGAACTTTCCTCCCTGCTTCATATGCGTTAAAATGAACTTAAAATCAGTATGAACGAAATGAAAGGACGAATCAACTTGATCCCGAAACGTCTCGTTAAATTTGTCGTCTGGTTGATGCTATTGTCCATGCTCTCATCGGTCGTCTTGTTCGCCGTCAACGTCTTGTCCACCTGACCGATGCCCGTCGACCCGCAGCGCGATGCAAGCCCGAGGCTCCAAAGCCTCGGGCTTTATGCCGTTCCGCTTCCTTGATCCGGGGACAAAAAAACGTTCGGCCGATATCCGCTTCCCGGAACACCGGCCGAACGATATTCGCCTCGAAGTTAGTACAGCTTCGTATCCGGACCGTAGCTCTCCAAGTTCTCCTTCACCCGCTGCAGGAACCGCCCGCAGATGACGCCGTCCAATATCCGGTGGTCCAGCGACAGGCACATATTCACCATCGACCGGACCGCGATCATGTCGTTGATGACGACCGGACGTTTGACGATCGATTCGAACGTCAGAATCGCCGCTTGCGGATAGTTGATGATCGGATAGGACAGGATCGAACCGAACGCGCCCGTGTTGTTCACGGTAAACGTTCCGCCCTGCATGTCGTCCAGCGTCAGCTTGCCGCTGCGCGCTTTTTTCGTCAGCGTGTCGATCTCCCGGGCAAGGCCTGCGATGTTTTTCTCGTCCGCTTTCTTGATGACGGGACCGACAACCGAGTCTTCCGTTCCGACGAACAGCGACAGGTTGATATCCCGCTTGACGATAATTTTATCCGTCGCCCACACGGAGTTCATGATCGGGTAGTCTTTGAGCGCGTTGACGACCGCCTTCAGCACAAACGGCAAATACGTGATGTTGATGCCTTCCTGCCGCTGGAACTCCTCCTTGATCCGGTTGCGCAGCAGCACGAGATTGGTGACGTCCACCTCGATCATCGTCCAGGCGTGCGGGATCTCCGTCGCGCTCTGGCGGGTGCGGCTGGCAATCAGATTGCGCATCGGCGTGATGTCGATATACGTCTCGTTCCGCGCGGACGGCCCGGCAGACTGCACCTCGATCTGCGGCAGCGGCGGGTTCGAGCTCAGATGAATGCCCGTCGTGCGCAACGGAACGGGCGGGATGTTGCCGACGACCGGCTCGCTCGCCGGTATCCAGGCCGCAGGAGCCGGGGCCGGGGCCGCCGCGGACGATTGCGGAGCGCGGTTCTCGCCTGCGCCGTCCTTCCGCGCCGTGCCCTCCGCGATGGCCCGCTCCACGTCTTTGCGCGTAATGCGGCCGTTCAGCCCGCTGCCGGACAGCTTCGTCAGATCGATCCGATGCTCGGCCGCAAGCCGCTGCACCGCCGGCGAATACCGGGCCCGCATGCTCGCGTCGGCTTTCGCGGAATCGGACGCCGCTCCTCCGCCGGCCTCCGCCGGTTCGCCGGCGCCAGTCGGGGAGCCGGCGCCGCCTGCCGTCCCGGCGTCATCCTCCGCGATGATGCAGATCGTCTCGCCGACCGCGGCCGTCACGCCTTCGCCGACGAGAATGTCCACAAGCGTCCCGGAGACGGGCGACGGCATCTCGACGTTTACTTTATCCGTGAACAGCTCGCAGAGCACGTCGAACTGCTCGACGCGGTCCCCGGGCTGCTTGATCCATTTGGCTACAACGGCGGAGACGAGGCTCTCGGCAAGATGCGGCACCGTGACGGGCGTGCCACGTTCCGCTTGAACAGGTCGGTTCATATGGCGTCTCCTCTCGTCAATAATGCGCCAGCTCGCGAATCGCGGCGGCGATTTTATCGGGATTCAACAGGAAAAATTGCTCCGCGACCGGATTGATGGCGACCGCCGGCACGTCCGGGGCGCACAGACGCCGGATCGGCGCGTCCAGATCGTAAAGAAGCTCCTCCGCGATAATCGCCGCAACTTCCGCGCCGACGCCGCCGGTCTTGTTGTCCTCGTGTACGATCAGCACCTTGCCGGTGCGCGAGGCCGCTTCGAGAATCGCCGGCACGTCAAGCGGCTGGAGCGTCCGAAGATCGAGCACGTGCGTGGAGATGCCCTCGGCCTCCAGCTCGGCGGCCGCCTCCAGCGTCTGCTGGACGGCCAGGCCGTACGCGATCACCGTCACGTCGCTGCCTTCCCGCTTCACGTCCGCTTTGCCGATCGGAACGACGTACTCGTCCTCCGGAACCTCGTCGCTGACCGACAAATAACACTTCTTATGCTCGAAATATAGGACGGGGTCGTTGTCCCGGATCGCGGCAATCATCAAGCCCTTCGCGTCGTAGGCGGTCGATGGCGCGACGATCTTGAGGCCGGGGGTGCCGAAAAAGACCGATTCCGGACACTGGGAATGGTACAGGGACCCTCCCCCGGTAGCCCCGTAAGGCGCCCGGATCACGACGGGACAATTCCAGTCGTTGTTCGAGCGGTAGCGGATTTTGGCCGCCTCGCTGATGATCTGGTTGGTCGCCGGAAAAATAAAATCGGCGAACTGCATCTCCGCGATCGGCCGCATGCCGACCATCGCCGCCCCGATGGCTACACCCGCGATCGCCGATTCCGACAAGGGGGTATCCAGCACGCGGTCTTCCCCGTACAAGTCACGCAAGCCTTTGGTGGCGTTCATGACGCCGCCCTTGCCCACGTCCTCGCCAAGCACAAACACATTGGGGTCGCGCTCCATTTCCTCCTGCATCGCGGAGCGGATGCCCTCCAAATACGTGATAACCGCCATCGGTCGGCCTCCTTGTTCCTAAAAACCTATGAAGGGATCAGTCCCCGTACACGTGAAGCAGCGTATCCTCCGGCGACGGATACGGCGCTTTGTCCGCATAGGCCGTCGCTTCGTTGACCTCGGCCTTGATCCGCTCCTGCAGCTCGTTCTCGCGGTCGTCGTCCCACAGTCCGCATTCCGTGAGATAAGCCCGCATACGCAAAATGCCGTCCCGCTTGCGGTGCTCCTCGACCTCTTCCCTCGTCCGGTACAACATATCGTTGTCGGCCGCGGAGTGGGGCGAGAGGCGGTACATCATCGCTTCGATCAGCGTGGCGCCTTCGCCGGCCAGCGCGCGCTCGCGGGCTTCCTTGACGACGCGGTACACTTCGAGCGGATCGTTGCCGTCGACGCGCAGGCCCTTGAATCCGTACCCCAGCGCGCGGTCGGCGATCTTCGCCGTTCCGACCTGCTTCGAATACGGAACGGATATCGCATACTGGTTATTCTCGCAGAACAGGATGACCGGCAGCTTATGCACGCCGATAAAGTTCGCGCCTTCGTGGAAGTCACCCTGGTTGCTGGAGCCTTCGCCGAAGCTGACATAAGCGACGCATTTCTCTCCCCGAAGCTTGGCGGCATACGCGATGCCCGCCGCATGCGGAACCTGGGTCGTGACCGGGCTGGAACCCGTCACCACCCGGAGTCGCTTGCAGCCGAAATGCCCGACCATCTGCCGGCCGGCGCTGTTCGGATCTTCGGCTTTGGCGAACAGATTCAGCATCAGCTCGCGCATCGTCATGCCGAGCGTATATACGAAAGCGTAGTCCCGGTAGTAAGGGAGGAAATAATCGATTTCGCGGTTCATTGCAAAAGCCGCGGCGGTCTGCGCCGCTTCCTGGCCGATTCCCGATACGTGGAACGGCACCTTGCCCGCCCGCTGCAGCAGGGTCGCCCGCTCGTCAAACTTCCGCGCGGCCACCATATTGCCGTACATCTTCACCACTTGTTCGTCGGTGAGGCCGAGCTCGCGGTGTTTCGACATTTGTCCGATCGACATCCCGCCACCTCCTGATCGCTTTTTTGTGACCTGGTCTTAATATCAGGCGTTACGCTCTTATTATAACTCGCCCGCCGTCCGAACTCAAACGAAAGACGGGCGAATTTTTAGCGGCGGACGCCGGGCGGCTACAGATTAAGCGGCCGTCCTTCGACCGCCAGCATCGCTTCGGACATAATCTCCGACAGCGTCGGATGAGGGTGGATGGTCTGCGCGACCTCCCACGGCGTGGCGTCCAGCAGTTGGGCGAGCGCCGCTTCGGCGATCAGGTCGGTCGCGTGGGGACCGACGATATGCACGCCGAGCAGGTCGTTCGTCTCGGCGTCCGCGATCACCTTGGCGAATCCGCCGCTTTCTCCGTAGACGACCGCCTTGCCGATGGCGGCGAACGGAACTTTCGCCGTCCTGACGGCGGATACGTGCCGGCGGGCTTCCTCCTCGGTCCAGCCGACCGAAGCGATCTCCGGACGCGAATAGACGCAGCGGGGAACCCGATGCGACGGCGTCGCGTGGGGCGTCAGACCGGCGATGTGCTCGACCGCGACGATCCCCTCGTGCGCCGCCACATGCGCGAGCTGCAATCCGCCGTTAACGTCCCCGATCGCGTATACGTCCGGGTCGTACGTCTGCATCGTCGAAGGGTTCACCTTGATGAAGCCGTTCTCCAGCTTGGCCTTCGTATGCCCGAGACCGATATCCTCGACGTTCGCCTGCCGCCCGACGCAGACCAGAAGCTGATCCCCGGCGAGGCCGATCCGTTCGCCGCCGCGCTCGATCTGCAGCAGCACGCCTTCGCCCGTGCGCTCCAGCGACTCCGTCAGCACCCGCGCGTTCGTCTCGATCCGCACACCGCGCCCCTGAAGCTGCTTCTCCAGCTCCCTCGCGATGTCGGCGTCTTCGGTCGGAAGCAGCCTCGGGCCGGCTTCGACCAGCGTGACGGACACGCCGAAGTCCCGGAGCATGGACGCCCACTCCACGCCGATCACACCGCCGCCGACGATCAGCATCGATTCCGGCAGACGCTCCAGCTCCAGCGCCTCGTCGCTGGTCAGCACGAAGCGGCCGTCCGCCTCCCAGCCGGGAAGCATCCGCGGCCGCGAGCCGGTCGCCACGATCAGCTTGTCCGGC
This sequence comes from Paenibacillus thermoaerophilus, assembly GCF_005938195.1. GTDB lineage: Bacteria > Bacillota > Bacilli > Paenibacillales > Reconciliibacillaceae > Paenibacillus_W > Paenibacillus_W thermoaerophilus. The sequence goes on along the minus strand of NZ_VCQZ01000017.1, from coordinate 24,029 downwards.
AGCAGCTCGTCGATTTCGCCGTTCTCGCGCTCGACCGCCAGCCCCCCGCCTTTCGGCGAGAAGATCGAAGGTCCGGTGATGCGCCCGTACCCCCGGTAGACGTCGATTTTGTGCTTCTTCATTAAATACTGCACGCCGCGGTGCATCTGCTCCACCACGGCGGCTTTGCGCGCGGACACGCGGGTGAAATCGAGCCCGACCTCCCCCGCGATCACCCCGTAGCGGTCCGCTTCCTTCAGTGTGGCGTAAACCTCCGCGCTGCGAAGCAGCGATTTGCTCGGGATACAGCCCCGATGCAGACAAGTTCCGCCCAGCTTGTCCCTCTCCACGAGAGCGACTTTCATTCCAAGCTGGGCGGCGCGGATGGCGGCCGTATAACCGCCCGTTCCGCCGCCGATGATGGCTACGTCGTATGTATGCGACATGGGTTGCTTCCCTCCGTCATGACCTGTTACTATTAGTACGGTTAGACCGCCTGTTTATTGCCTGTTGTTCTATTGTACCTTGAACGTTCCCGAGAATATAGGGGACGAAGGAAAGTAGGTTTGCCCATGAACGAAAAAACCGCCCGGTTTATTGCGATGCTGCTGCTGGTGATTCCCGGCGTGGCGGCGACATACGGCTTTCTGCTGATGAAGGACGCTTTTTTTATGACCTTCGCCTTGATGGGCGGCGATATTCGCATCGGGATAGGGCAACTGGCGCTTCGCTTCTTCGGAGGACTGATCCTGTTCGCGCTCGGCATCGCGTTTATCGCCGGATGGATCTTCTTCAGGGATCGCAAGCGCAACTACGTCGCCCCCCGCTTCAAGCCCAAGAAACGTCCCCGTCCCCGCCGGCAGGCGCCGACTTCGGACGAATCGTGAATATCGTCCGTCATGGAGACAGCCGCCGCCAGCGCCGGAACATCCGGTTCAAGCGGCGGCTGTCAGCCCCCTACGCAAAGATCAGCCAGTATAAGCCCGCCAGCAAGACCGCAGTGAGTCCGCCGACCGCCAGAGACAGCGGAACGAGCAGCAATCGGCCTTTCTGCATCAGCTTGACCAGCTTCCGCTGGTGCAGCTCCGCTCCCCAGCCTTCGTAACGGCCTCCGTGGGCCGATGAAATCGAATACAGCTCCCGCACCGCCGCGTTGACGGCGTCCAGGCTGATGCTGTGCGTCTTCCGCAGCAGCAACCGGCAGCGGCCATCCGGGTCCTCGCCGCTTCCTTCGCACGGCTCGGCCGCGAATCCGGACGCTTGAGCCTGCGCCGCCGCCGCGGAGCGCGCTTCCTCATCCGGGAACGACATCCAGTGCCGGATCTCCCGGTCTCGCCCGTCATCCCCTCTGGCCTGCAGCGACTCCAGAAACAGCGTATTGCGCATCAGCAGGCTTTCCACTTCGTTCGGACACAGATAGGAATAAAAGCTCCATTTCTCGTCCTCCTTGCATAAAGCCTGCACGCGCATGCCCGACGCGATCTGGCGGATTTCTTCCATCACGCGTTCGAACCGTTCCCGGTAACGGGCGTAGAAATAAAACTCCAGCCGCGATTCCGTGTTGATCCGCGCCGCGTATACCGCATCCAGCTCGTCCGCGAACCGGCGCTCCGCTTTTTGCTCCAATTGCTGCAAGCAAGCCAGCACCTGGCGCTTCGACCGTCTCCGGTCGGCAATCCCGTACGTATTCACGACAACCGACAGCAGCCACGGCCGGCTGCCGTCGGGCACGCTCCGGCGAAACGCTGTGTCCAGCAGGATCCACATACGCTCCTTGTCTGCCCGACGCTCGAAAAAATTCCATTCATGCGCATGTGGCACCCTCATCACTCCCGTCTCTTCTACGTTTGCGCGTTGCGCTTCGCTATCACGTTATCACAGAAGACACGCGTTTGTAAAATAGAGAGCCGCCCTTCCCGTTCCCGGCAGAGCCTTGCTTTGTGCGCTCCCGCCGGGCCGCCGACCGGAAAAGCTGGGCCGTTCGGCTCCTTCCTTAATAGCTATTTCGCGAGAATCGAAAGCATGACCGAAATGCCGGGCCCTTCCGCCGCTGCGGCTGTTCTCCGGGATTTTGCGGCAGAAAAGAAAACGGCTTCTCGCCTTCGTTCGCGCGAAAGACGATCAGCCGTATTCGGTGGTTATGGAAATTTGTTCCCGATGATCGGCAACGCGACGCGGCCAAAACCGGATGCCCGCAAAAAAACGCCCCGGAGCCGCGTAACGTTTCAGGCGGATCGGCCGGGATCAGGAGACGTCCAGATATAACTTCGAACCGTCGGCGTAGATGAATACCGCGACGTTGTTCACGATATCGATGTAGAGAATTTTTTTCAGCTTGCGGCGAAAATCAAGGTTGTATTCAAGCTCTTCGAGCTTCCGCATCAACAATTCGGTCGAGTTGGGAGCGCTCTTCCGTTCATTGACCCAAATGACCTTTTTCTTGAATGTGATACATTTCCGCATGATTCTTCCACCCTTCGACACCAATCTCTATCTCTAGTAATGTACAGAGCATATTTTAGACACGTTCGAAGCGAACATTAGAAATGTGTGCAGATTACTAAAATTTTCTTAATATTTTTCCCGCCAAAAAAAAGAGCCACGCCCCGGCTTTCGCCGAAGACATGACTCTTTTATACGCAACGCTTCCCCGTTTACACGTCTCTTCGCAGCGCCCGCAGCACGTCCACCCGGGTCGCCCGGGCGGCCGGCCGCATCCCGGACAACACCGCGACGCCCAGCGAGATCGCGCAGGCGATCATCACCAGATAAGGCGGAATCAGCGAGAATACGAAGTTGTCGGGCACCTTCTCATCCATGACCATCTTCACCAGCACCGGCAGTCCCCAGTTCACGGCATGCGACAAGCCGTACGACACGATCGTGCCGATCACGGCGCCCGACAAGCCGATCACCGCGCTCTCCAGCAGGAAAATTCGCCGGATGACGGACGGATGCGCCCCGATCGCTTTCATGATGCCGATATCCTGCGCTCTCTCGGTGACGGCCATCGTCATCGTGTTAAAAATTCCGATCGAAGCGATCAGGACGGCAATCGTGCCGACAAAGACAAGCCCGATCTTCATGATCAGGAAGAACAGATTCGTCTGTTCCAGCATATCGACGATCGAATGATTCAGGTAGCCTTTCGACCGGATTTCCGAGGCGATGCTCTTCACATGATCCAACCGGTCAGCCACAACCTTCACCGACTCGTATGTGCGCGGCTGCGACAGATCCGCCGCCAGATCCCGGGGAGCGCCGCTATTGCCGCCGGCTTCCCGGATCTCCCCCAGCCTCGTCTGCGTGATCCGCTCCACCTCGTCCAGCATCCCGCTGCCGATATAGAGAAGGCGATCCTCTTCCCATTCCTTCGACGGTTTCTTCGTAACCCCGACGATCGCAGCCTCGATCGGCGTGCTTGTTTCGCCGCCGTCTGCCGATCTCTGCTTCACCGTCAGCCGGACCGTTTTGCCCAGCCATTCCTTGGCCGGCGGCACCTCATCGTATTGCGGCTGATCCTGCTGGTCGGTCTTCCGGATATGGTATCCGACGACGATCTCGTTTGTCGCCTGCGGAAACCTTCCGGCATCCAGCTCCATGCCGGCCTTGGACTCTTCGTCAAAGTCCACGGCAATCGCCCCGAACGTGGTCAGGACCGTTCCGTCAACCGTCGGCTCCAGCGACTGCCTCACGCGGTTGCGGGTCGTCACCGCCTTCACGTGTTCGACGGACTTCAGGTAGGAGATATGCTCGTCCCGCAGGTCGTTGTTCACCTTCTCCTCCCCTTCGGGCATGACGCCCCACACTTCGATCTCGGTGACCAGACGATCCCCGACCATATCGTCGACGATGCTTTTTTGCAGGCCGAATCCGACCGAAGCGAGCACGATCAGGAAGGCGCAGCCCATCGCCGTCGCCAGCACGGTCATAAACAGACGCGTCTTGTTTTTCTTGACATTTTGCCGCACGAAGCGCAGTTGATCCCTGAACGTCATCTCAGACCCCTCCTTGAATGCGTTGATCCGTGATGCGGCCGTCCTTCAGCGTCAGCGTCCGGTGAGCGATCGAGGCGACCTGCTCGTCGTGGGTAATGATGACAAACGTGAGGCCCTGCTCGCGGTTCAAGTCCCGGATCATCTCCAGCAGCACGCTCTCGTTCTCGCTGTCCAGGCTGCCCGTCGGCTCGTCGGCGAGAATGATCGGCGGATTCAGCATCAGCGCCCGGGCGACTGACACCCGCTGCTGCTGGCCTCCGGACAGCTCGCCGGGATAGTGCCCGGCATACTCCGCCAAGCCTACGCGCTCCAGCATGTCCATCACACGCCGCCGCCGTTTGTCCGCCCCGACCCCCTTCAGCACCAGCGGCAGCTCGGCGTTCTCGTAAGCGGTCATACTCGGGATGAGCTGGAAGCTTTGAAACATAAACCCGAAGTTCTGCAGCCGGAAGTCGGCCCACTCCCCTTCGCTCAGCCGGGTGACGTTGCGCCCGTTCACGATGATGTCCCCTCCGGTCGGCCGGATATATCCCGACATCAGATTAAGCAAGGTGGACTTGCCCGACCCGCTCCGGCCGACGATCGCGACGATCTCTCCCTGTCCGATCCGAAGGTTGATATCGTGCAGCACCGGCAATACTTTTTCTTTGCCTTTTTTGCCGATGACGAATTGATGCTGTAGTTGCCTCAACTCTATCATGTCGTTCGCTCCCTTGCTTGGTGTCTATTAATAAGTCCCGTCTCGTTCGAATTTTGTAACACTCCGCCGCAAAAAATATTTATCGACGGGTCCGGCCATTATTAACGACGGTCAGATGCAAAGTCATCTGGCCGATTCCGTTTAAACCCTTGTTTGATTTCATTTCCAATCCCCTTTTAAATAAAAAATACCACTCCTTTATCGGCTTCTGGGAAGACCAATAAACAAGTGGTATCAGTTGGCTTATCACTTCGATATTTATCGGCTCAAAACGGTGCATTTCCGATATTTATAGCCATCCCTGCATTTGCCATTGACACGCTCAAAGCCGCGTCAGTCTTGCTTTCAAGACACCTTGTGCTCAATCCGCAGCTTGTCCGCCACCATCGCGATAAACTCGCTGTTCGTGGGCTTCGACTTGCTGATGTTGATCGTGTAGCCGAACAGGTGACTGATGGAGTCGATGTTGCCGCGCGTCCAGGCGACTTCGATCGCATGGCGGATAGCGCGTTCGACGCGGGAAGGCGTCGTTTTGTATTTCTCGGCAATCGCCGGGTAGAGCGTCTTCGTGATCGCGCCCAGGATGTCGATGTTGTTGTACACCATTGTGATCGCTTCGCGCAGGTACTGGTATCCCTTGATATGCGCGGGCACGCCGATTTCGTGAATGATGCTGGTGATGTTGGCGTCGAGGTTTTTGCCTTTGGTGATCGGGATGACGTTCGTCCGCGGCGTCAGCGACACACTGGAGGAGAGCGATCCGGCCGAGCCCCGCCTCCCACCTGGTTATTGACGAGCTGGCGGATACGCTGCGTCAGAATATCCATATCGAACGGCTTCAGGATATAGTATGCGGCTCCGAGCTGCACGGCTTTCTGCGTAATGTTTTCCTGGCCGAACGCCGTCAGCATGATGATCTTCGGCATTGGCTGCAGATTCAGGCGGCGCAGCTCCTCCAGCACGCCGAGCCCGTCCAGGTGAGGCATGATAATATCCAATATGAGAACATCCGGCACGCGGCCGCATTCCTCAATGAAACGCAGCACCTCATTGCCGTTGTAGCACACCCCGGCGACGGTCATATCTCCTTGTTCGTTGATAAACTCCGAAAGAAGGTGGGTGAATTCTCGGTTGTCGTCCGCGAGCAGCACTTCGATCTTTTGCACGACGGTTCCTCCTAACGATTTCCAGATAAGTGTCTAAGGAGAAATATTCGACATTCACCCCGGCATTCCTTCTGTCGAAAAGATTTTTTCTAGATTTTTTTTATCCGATGGTGTAGAATATATTTTTTCACCAATGTTTCATCCAATTTCGACAGCCCCCGATGACGTTCGACCCGGGTTCGACAAAAAAGCGACGCCGGCCCATCAGACCGGTTCGCCGCTGCCGTCAGCTCGCTTGGGGCTGGATGGCGGTCGGCTCAAGCACGATCCCCGCGTCCCGCAGCATCCACTCGATATAACAGCCGTATCCGGAAGTCGGATCGTTCACCAGCACGTGGGTGACGGCGCCGACCAGCTTGCCGTTCTGCAAGATCGGGCTGCCGCTCATGCCTTGCACGATTCCGCCCGTCTTCTCGATCAACCGGGAATCGGTGATTCGAATCACCATGCCTTTGGTGGCCGGAACGTCCTGGCGGGTAACATGTACGATTTCAATCGCGAACTTCTCGACCTTCTGGCCGTCGATGACCGTCATTATCTCCGCCGGCCCTTCCTTCACTTCCTCCGCAAATGCGACGGGAATAGCCTCCCTGTTCAAACCGTGCTCCGGCATATCCGTCATCTTGCCGAAAATGCCGAACGGCGTATTTTTCTCGATGTTGCCCAGCACTTTGCCTTCGTTCAGCAGATGCGCTCGCTTCTCACCGGGCTCGCCGTTCTGACTCTTGGCGATCGACGTGACGTTGCTGTGCACAATCTCGCCGCCGCCGACGACGATCGGCGTCTGGGTATCCATATCCGTGATAACGTGGCCGAGCGCGCCGTATACGCCTTGATCGGGGGCATAAAACGTTAATGTGCCTACGCCCGCTGCCGAATCGCGTATATACAGACCGATCCTGTACGATTGGTCGTTTACGTCGAACATCGGCTTTAATTCGACTTCCCGGGTGCTGCCGTTGCGCGTGATCGTCAGTTTCAGCGGTTTGCCCTCTTTCCCCGCTTCATTCACGTAAGGCGCCACTTTCGCCACGTCGCGGATGTCGTCCCCGTTAATTTTGACGATCAGATCCCCCAACTGAATTTTAGCCTGTTCGCCTGGGGACACTTTTTGATGATCGGCCGTTGTCACGAGATGGTGGCCGACGACCAGAATTCCAGCCGATTTCATCTTGACGCCGATCGTTTGGCCGCCGGGAATCACCTTCAGATCGGGCACAACGTTGACGCGAACCGTCTTCAGCGGGATTTTGCCGAACAGCTTCAATTGCATATCGGCTTGCCCGATCGAAGCGGATTTCAGGGTGATGGGATTCTTCAGGTTCAAATCGAACGAATGCCTCGACTCCCCGTTGACCTGCACGATCTCCGGATGATCGACCGTTACCCTCGCGTGGACGGGCATCGCCAGCGACAAATCCCGATTCTGTCCCGTAAACAGCCGCAGTTCGTCGGGCAGACTCGCGTACGACTGGAAGGAGGGGGTTGCGCACGCCATGAGAATAAATGAAACGATCATGAGACCTAACCATTTTTTGCGGGTGGAGTTCACGGATCATTCACGCTCCCTTAATGTCACCGCGCCGATCGGTCATTCGACGCGATGGCGTTTTGCGTAACATTAAGTTAACCCCCCCCTCATGCTTTTATTACTGAAAAAGCATGGCGTGTAAGGGACTTGAGGACGGGATTTCGCTTATTTCGCCGATTTGCGGCGAATAGCCATCGCCAGCATCTCCTGAGCGTGCTCGGACGTCGTCTCCGTCACTTCTACGCCGCCAAGCATACGCGCCAGCTCCCGGACGCGCCCATCCCAATCCAGTTCTTCCACTTCGGTGTAGGTGCGGCCGTCCTGAAGATTTTTGCGGATTTCGTATTGCGTGTCCGCCATGCAGGCGACCTGCGGCAAATGCGTGATGGCGAACACCTGGCAGTCTTGGGCCAGCGTGGACATTTTCTCGGCGACCGCCTGCGCGGCGCGCCCGCTGATGCCCGTGTCGACCTCGTCGAAGACGAGCACGGGGATGCGGTCCAGCCGGGCGAAGATCGATTTCATCGCCAGCATGATCCGCGACATCTCGCCGCCGGACGCGATCCGGCTGAGCGGCTTCAGCGGTTCGCCCGGGTTGGCGGAGATCAGGAACTCCGCCTGATCGAAGCCGCGTTTCGTGCAGACGTACTCAATGCCGTCCTTCGCCAGAATGCCGTCCGGATGCTTCTGCCGGCTGAGATGAACTTCGAACCGTGTGCGCTCCATATGAAGGTCCTGCAGTTCCTTCTCGATCGCTCTGGCCAGCTTGTCCGCCGCTTCCCGGCGCAATTCGCTTAACCGTTCCGCCGCTTCCGCCAGCTTGCGCGCCGCGGCCTCGGTTTCCCGGTTCAGCTTGGCGAGCACTTCATCTTTGTTCTCGATCATTTCGAGTTCGCGTTTGATGCGGGCGCCGTGCGCGAGAATGTCCTGGACGGTATCTCCGTATTTGCGCCGCAGCGTATAGATCAAATCCAACCGTTCTTCGATCTGCGCCAGCCGATCCGGATTAAATTCGATCCGGTCCCGGTAATCCCGCAATTGGAAGGCCGCGTCTTCTAGCTGGTAATAAGCGGATTGAACCTGCTCCAGAATCGGCTTGAGCGGTGCCGGATCGTAATTCGCGGCTTCCGCGAGACGGGTGGCCGCTTTGTTGATCGCGGTTAACCCTTTATTGGAAGCGTACAGAGCTTCGTACGCCTCGTTGACGCTCTGGGACAGCTTCTCCGCGTTGCCCAGCTTGCGCTTTTCCTCCATTAGCGCTTCGTCCTCGCCGACCTTGAGGGAAGCCGAATCGATCTCCTCCGCCTGAAAGCGGTACAGGTCGAGCATCTGAAGGCTTTGCTTACTCGATTGTTCCAGCTCCCGCCGCTCCTTCAGCAGCTTCTGGTAGTTCTCGAACAACGCTTCCGTCTCCGCCAGCGCTTTGGCGACGGGCTCCCCGGCGAACTCGTCCAGCCAGTGCAGATGCGTCTCCGGCTGCATGAGCGACTGCGGCTCGTGCTGACCGTGGATGTTGATCAGGCATTCGCCGACCTGCCTCAGCATCGATTGGTTCACCAATTGCCCGTTGATCCGGCAAGTGCTCTTGCCCGTGGACGACACTTCCCGGCGGATGATCAGCAGCTCGCCTTCCTCTCCGCCAATCCCGAGCTTGGCGCATACGTCTCGCGCCGGATGGCCGGGCGTCAGATCGAACGCCGCTTCGATCTCCGCTTTGTCGCTTCCGTAGCGGACAAGATCGGCCGAGGCGCGATTGCCCGCTACGAGTCCGAGCGCGTCGATCACGATCGATTTGCCGGCTCCCGTCTCCCCCGTCAGCACGTGAAAGCCGTTATGGAAAGAGATTCGGACCTCTTCGATAACCGCCAGGTTGCGTATGTACAACTCCGTAAGCATGGAAGCTTTGCTCCTCCCTGCGTCATTGAATCAATTCCAGGATGTTCTGCACGGTTTGACTGCTCTGTTTTTTGGTGCGGCAAATAATCAGGATCGTATCGTCCCCGCAGATCGTGCCCATAATCTCGGGCCATTGCGAGTTGTCCAGCAGCATGCCGATAGCGTTTGCAGTTCCGGGCAGACACTTTAATACGACCAAATTGTCCGTATGGTCGATATGGACGAAATTGTCCATAAGCGCCCGCTTGAGCTTCTGGTGCGGGTTGAACTTCGGATCGGCGGGCAGCGCGTATTTGTATCGGCCGTCGGGAAGCGGAACCTTGACAAGCTGCAGCTCCTTGATGTCGCGCGAGACGGTGGCTTGGGTAGCGGCGATTCCCGCTTCGGCCAAAGCTTCGACGAGCTCTTCCTGCGTCTCGATCTCGCCCCGGGCGACCAATTCCCGAATTTTCATGTGGCGTTTGCCTTTCAAACGTTTTTCCTCCTTCAAGGTCATCGCTCCAACTCGAAGCGGATCGGCGTCACGCGGCCTTCCGCGGGATCGACATAAAGCACGCCGTCAATATCGTCGTAGATCAAGCTGTAGACCAGCAGATGCTCGCGGATCGCGCTGCCTGTCCATTCCAGCGGCCTGCGGGGGCGGGCGATCCGGACGACAAAAGTTTCATCGTCTTTGGCTGCGATCGCGTCGATGAAGAGCTGGCTGGACATCACCAAGCCTCCCGCCTCGACCGTTACGGGGATTTTTTGCTTCCCGGACAACAGCTCGTATCCTTTCGCTTTCAGCAGTTCGACCGCGTCGCCGTTCGGCACGAATATGTCCTCTTCGACCGGAGCCGGATGCTCGGGCCAATCCATCAGCTTGCGTCTCAGTCCGTAATATCCCCAGGCTATCAATACGATCGCAAGCAGCACTACGACAAATGCATCTCCGCTTCGCAAGGATTCCGACATCCTTTCCTGACGGATACTGTCCGCTTGATCCGCAACTGCGAAAAGGACTCATCCCGAAGGACGAGCGGTTTACGTACGCTCTGCCTGTGATGAGTCCGACCGGAATGCTTTTCCCGCCTCGTCTAACGTAAGCTGTATAAGTGAATCGTACGGGCCCTCAAGGGCGCCGTCCGGCTCCGTCGACCAATACGCCAGAAATTCGACGTTGCCCTCCCCGCCCGTAATCGGCGAGAAGGTTAATCCCTTCAGGAAGAAACCCGTCTTGGCCGCAAAGGCCAAGACCCGCTCCAGCACTTCGCGGTGCGTGTTCGGATCGCGCACGACGCCCGATTTGCCGACCTTCTCCCGTCCCGCTTCGAATTGAGGTTTGACGAGGGCGACCACTTCGCCTCCCGGCGCCAGAAGCGGCCGCAGCGGGGGCAAAATAAGCTGCAGGGAGATAAACGAAACGTCGATCGAAGCGCGGTCGGGCAAGGGCCCCGGCACATCCTCGGGCTTCATGAACCGGAAGTTCGTTCGCTCCATCACCGTGACCCTCGGGTCGTTGCGGAGCGACCAATCCAACTGGTTGTAACCGACGTCCACCGCATAGACATGGGCGGCCCCGTGCTGCAGGGCGCAGTCGGTAAAGCCGCCGGTGGATGCGCCGATGTCGATCATGACGCGATTTTTCAAATCATAGCCGAAATAATTGATCGCCTTCTCCAGCTTCAAGCCGCCTCGGCTCACATAGGGATGCAGCGATCCTTTCACCGTTATGGACACCGACCGGGGAAGCTTGGTGCCGGCCTTGTCCGACCGCTCTCCGTTCACGTACACCAACCCGGCCATGACGGCGGCCTTCGCGCGTTCCCGGGTGTCAAATAGGCCGCGTTCCACCAATTGAACGTCGAGCCGTTCCTTGTCGCTCGCCATAGCTCTCCTCTCCGTTGCGCAGGCCGACCGGCCGGAGCCGGTCAAGCCCGCTGCCGCGTCAACTGCGGCTTCAGCATGGCGCGCGCCGTCTCCATGACGGCTTCCGCCGTCAATCCGACTTCGGCGCGCTGCTCCTTCACAGAGCCGTGTTCGATAAACCGGTCCTCGATTCCGAGCATCCGCAGACGAAGCTCATGCCAGCCCCGCTCCGCGTAAAACTCCAGGACGGCGCTTCCGAATCCGCCCGGCAGGCACGCTTCTTCGATCGTAAGGATCGGCAGGCCGCGTGTGGCCAGACTCATCAGCATCTGATCGTCCAGCGGCTTCAGGAAGCGCGCGTTGACGACCTCGACCGAGATGCCCTCCTTGGCAAGCGATTCCGCCGCTTCCAGGGCGAGCTGAACCATAGGACCGACCGCGAGAACCGCCAATTGCTGCCCTTCGCGGACAACCTCCCACTTGCCGATCGGGATCGTTCTCATCGGTTCGTCCATCGGCACCCCGACGCCGTTCAGCCGCGGATAACGGACGGCGATCGGTCCCTTGTCGTATTCCAGCGCCGTCTTCATCATATGCCGCAGCTCGTTCTCGTCCTTCGGCATCATGAGCACCATGTTCGGCATGCTGCGCAGGAACGCGATGTCGTATATGCCCTGATGCGTCTCGCCGTCCGCGCCCACGAAGCCGGCCCGGTCGATGGCGAACGCCACATTGGCGTTATGCCGGCAGATGTCGTGCAGCACCTGATCGTAAGCGCGCTGCAAGAAGGTCGAATAAACGGCGAAAACCGGCTTCATGCCTTCCAGCGCCATGCTTGCGCACAGCGTCGCCGCGTGCTGCTCGGCGATGCCTACGTCAAGCATGCGTCCGGGGAACAGACGGGCGAATCCTTCAAGTCCCGACCCCTTCGGCATCGCCGGCGTAACCGCCACGATGCGGTCGTCGTTCCGGGCAAGCTCGATCAGCGATTGGGCGAACACTTCCGTATACATGGGCGGTCCGGACCCTTTGAGCACCTCGCCCGATTCGATCTTGTACGGTCCGAGACCGTGCCACGTATGCGAGTCCTTCTCGGCGGGCTTGTAGCCTTTGCCCTTAAGCGTCACGACGTGCACCAGCACGGGACCTTTCAGCTTGTCCGCGCGCCGGAACGTATCCAGCAGCAGCGGCAGGTTGTGTCCGTCCACAGGACCGATGTAATTGAATCCGAGCTCTTCGAACAGAACGCCGGAGACGACGAGATACTTCAGGCTGTCCTTGAGCTTCTCCGCCGTTTTCGCCAACGTGCCGCCGATCGCGGGAATTTTTTTGAGCAGATGCTCGACTTCTTCCTTGGCTTTCAGGTAGTGCTTGTCGGAACGAATTTTCGTCAAATAGTTGTGCAGCGCTCCGACGTTCGGCGCGATGGACATCTCGTTGTCGTTCAGCACGACGATCATGTTTTTGCGCTCGTGTCCGATATGGTTCAGCGCTTCGAACGCCATCCCTCCGGTGAGCGCCCCGTCGCCAATCATCGCGATGATCCGGTTGCGTTCCCCCTTCAGATCGCGGGCGACCGCCATTCCCATCGCCGCCGACAGCGAGGTGCTGCTGTGCCCCGCTTCCCAGACGTCGTGCTCGCTTTCCTTGCGCTTGATGAAGCCGCTTAATCCTTTGTACTTGCGCAGCGTATCGAACTGGTTTTTGCGTCCCGTCAAAATCTTGTGGACATAAGATTGATGCCCGACGTCGAAAATGAACTTATCCGTCGGGCTGTCGAACAAGTAATGGAGAGCGATCGTCAGCTCGACGACGCCCAGATTGGGAGCCAGATGGCCCCCCGTCACGGACAGTTTTTCGATCAGAAATTGCCGGATTTCCGCGGCCAGCTCAGGCAACTGCTCGACAGCGAGAGCTTTCAAGTCGCGCGGGCTGTCGATTTGATCCAAAAGCATCGTTATTTCCCCGCTTTCCATGAACTGCAAGGCTAGGTTGGCCGGAATCCCGGTTGCGGTAACCTGTATGCATAATGAAATGTACGATAGCCGAACCCGGAATAATCTGCCGCTCCTCCGGCATAGCCGATTTGAAGGAACAGCATCGCATATATGCGGACAGCCGGTGACGGGCGTTATAGCCGCAAGCCGGCCGTATATGCCGCCGCAGCCGATTAAGGCCGATACGGAGACCATAAGTACGTCGATTATACCATACGCCCGCTCCTTCGCTCAACGGATTGGGAATCCGTGCCTCTGCCCGCGCGGAATCGGGGTTCGGCGGCGGGATAGCCCGGCCGGCTCCGGGGCGAGGTCACATCTGGTAGCGGACGCCGTAGCGGCCTTTTTTCGATTGGAACACTTCCACGTGCCGGGGGAAATCGTAACCGTACACCCACCAGTCTTCTTCGATTCGCTTGGCCAGACAACCCGCCTGAAACTTGGAGTCGTACAACCTGGCCCAATACACCCAACCCATACGAGTCTCCTCCTGACCGATTGCGATGTTCGCACCTATAGCTTTCCCCGAATACTAAACATTTCTTCCTCCGGAAACCGAAAAGGAGCAGCCGCCCCGTTAAAGGGCGAATGCTCCTCTGCGCACGGCTTAAACCAGATGGCAGGCGACAAAGTGATGGCCGCCGGCGTCACGGAATTCGGGCGTCTCCTCCCTGCACAGTTCCACCGCAAACGGACATCTCGTATGGAACTTGCAGCCGGACGGCGGATTGGCCGGATTCGGGATGTCGCCTTTCAGCACAATTCTCTCCCGCTTAAGTCTCGGGATCGGCACCGGAACCGCGCCGGTGATCATCCTTCATTTCCGCCGCTTGTCACCGGCGCAGCCAAATAAGAGCGGGCTGCTATCGCAGTCCCGCCCTCTTGCTTCCAGATGTCAGCTCGCCGACTCGTTCTCCGCTTCGCGTTCCTCCCGATCCCGCAGCCGGTGCGCGATCCGGCTGGACGCCGACGCCGCCACCGCGGCCACCAAGTCGTCCAGAAACGTATGAACGCCTTGGCCGAGCTTCGTATCCAGCCTTTTGATCAAGCCGACCTTGTGCTTGTCGAGATGGCCGAACGTCGTCACCGCGATGCTCCCGTATCCGAGCACCGAACCGAGAGCCAGCGTCTCGTCGCAGCCGAACAGCCCTTCGTCGGTCTCCACGATCGATTGCAGCGGCTCGGACAGCATTTTTTTCTCCGCCAACGTGTCCAGCTCGATCCCGACGAGAATCGCATGCTGCATTTCGCGTTTTTCCAGCACCATCTTGACGCTGTCGAGGCAGTCCTCGATCGTCAGCGCGGGATTGTAAGGAATCTGCATCTCGTAGACGATCTTGGCGATATCAAGCAGCTCGACGCCGCGCTCCGACAGTTTTTCGTATACCGCCGTTTTGACTTCCCTGCTGTGCGTTCTTTGTTTCATCGCATCTCACTCCCGGGATATAATAATGACAATACACCTCGAATAGGGGGGCTCTCCATGAAATTCGGCATTGCGGTATTCCCGAACAAAGACGTGCAAGATTTCGCCAACAGCTACCGGAAACGGTTCGACAGCCGGTATGCGCTGATTCAGCCGCATTTGACGGTGCGGCCTCCGGAGTCGGGCGACGAGGCCCGGATCGAGGAAGCGGCCCGCGCGCTGACCGCCGTCTGCGCGGAGCTCCGCCCGTTCCAGGCCGAGCTGAACCGCTTCTCCAGTTTTTATCCGGTCAGCAACGTGATCTATCTCGCGCTTAAAGATCCGGAGCCGTTCGTCGAGCTTCACCGCCGCATCTGCTCGGGCCCGCTTGCCGGACCGCGCACGGACTACGCGTACACGCCCCATCTCACGATCGGCCAGGACTTGACGGACGAGGAACTTCACGACGTGCTGTCGAGCCTCCGGATGAAACCCGTGTCGCTGAAATTCCGCGTCGACCGGGTGCATCTCCTGTATCAAACGGAGAACGGAGCCTGGACGACATACCAGACGTTTCTCTTCGGCAATGGTTGACGGTCCTGGGTACAATTCGACACGAACGAGCGGATTCCTGTTTTTTCGGTCAGAAAAGACCGCAATGCCCCGCCCCTTCGACAGCCGCTCAATGAAAACAAGGCTTCGGCCGGTAAGCCGAAGCCTTTGTTCGTGAACGCGGCGCGAGACGCCTTCACGCACGGCGGGTTCGATCCAGCAGATAGATGAAAAACGGCGCGCCGACGCCCGCCGTAAAGACGCCCGCCGGAATATCGAGCGGCAGAAACGCCGTTCGGGCAAACGTATCGGCAATCGCCAGCATCAGGCTGCCGCAGAGAGCGGCAAGCGGAATCAAGCGGCCGAAATCTTCCGTCCTCCTTGTCGGGATGATGGATTAACGCGGGCATTAAAATGCAAAACCCTCCAGATGATTCCGGAGGGCTTGTTGGTCTGGTTGATGCGGTCGAGAGGACTCGAACCTCCACGGCTGTTACACCACTAGAACCTGAATCTAGCGCGTCTGCCAATTCCGCCACGACCGCATATTTCTTTTTACCGCTTTTTGCTGCTTTTCTTTCGCGGCGACAAGGAGTACTATAGCACGAATCGGATATCGATGTCAAACCTTTTTTTAAGTTTTTTTTCGAAGCCCGATCTGGTATGATGGAACTTCGGAGAACCGGTGCGAAGGGGGTTGACGGATGACCGGCGCGATAATCGTTTGCGTGATCCTGTTTATCGGAATTGTCGGCCTGTTTGTCTGGGCGCTGAACAAAGGTTATTCCCGCAAATGGGACGAGGAATGACGGACTGCCGCCGATCGGGAGCATAAGGCAAAAAACGCTGCGGGACCCCTTATGGAGCCTTCGCAGCGTTTGTGGTTTTGCGGATTTATTCCAGCGGGAACTCCGGTCGCTTATCCGAGGCCGGTTGGTACATATACTCCCTGCTGAGCTTCACGACATTGCGGTTCGGTTTGCGGATCAGCACATGGCGATCGTCCCAGGCGACCACGATCCCGCGCACATCGTTGGCGGGGTCGGCATCCCGGACGACCCGTACCTTCAATCCTTCGATGCGGTATTTTTCCAATTCTTCTTCGGATACCATCGCGGATCAGCCCACATGTTCCTTCGTGTCGTTGGTCTCGAACCAATAATCCAGCACTTTCGCGGACATGACGCGGTTGCGGATGTACTCGGACTGCTTCGGGGTGAAGTGCGGTTCCCATTCGACGGACAGCTCGTCGCAGAGCCGCACGATCGTCAGCAGTTCGGACCATGCCACGTACCGTTTATACCAAAAAAACTGAGGATGCTCGATCATATAAGGGTACAAGTCGTCGAATTCCGTATGCTTGCAATCCAGGGCCCGTTCGAAGTGCGTTTTGGCGGCGGACAGTTTCTCCAGCATAAATTCGGCTTGAATTGGTGTGTTCCCCATCGATGGCGCCCTCCCCGTTTGTTTATTTGTGATTATATCAGCACTCAATCCTCGAATTCAATGCCATTTTCCAGGGAACGAATTTTCACCAGCGATTCCACGCGAACGCCGCGCTCGCGGATCGACCGTGCGCCTTCCTGGAAGCATTTTTCCACGACGACGCCCAAGCCGGCGAGCTCCGCTCCCGCCCGTTCGATGATGTTGAGCAACCCCCGAACCGCGTCCCCGTTGGCGATAATGTCGTCGATGACGAGCACGCGATCGTGTTTGCCGAGGAATCGTTTGGAGATGAGAATATCCGTCACGATGCCTTTGGTGAACGACGGAACCCGCTCCTGCCAGACGTCGGGATCGGTGGCAAGCGTCTGTTTGCGTCTGGCGAATACCATGGGTACGCCCAGCTCATACGCGGTCGCGTATGCGGCCGGAATCCCCGACGATTCGATCGTCAGCACTTTGTTGACGCCGGCATCCCGGAACCTGGCTGCAAATTCGCGGCCCATCTCCTGGATCAGCGCCGGATCGACCTGGTGATTCAATACGGCGTCCAGCAGCACGACCTGTTGATTGATGACAACCGCTTCTTTCAACATGCGTTCCTGTAGTTCCTTAACGGCGTCCATACCTTTTCCTCCACGTTTCCTTTGACAGTTAAATTATCACAACGGCCCAAAAAGATGCAACTTGCGGGGCGTTTATTCCGTTAATAATACATAGGGACGAACCAGAAAGACCGATTGCCGCAAGGCATCCTCCCCATGTAAACGGATTCTTGCGAATAATTTGGGATATTCCGGCGAATTCGGAATAACACGGGTTTTGTGTGGCCGACTCGCCTTCGATATGATGAGTAACGACTACTTGAGACCGAAAGGAGGCGTTCGCCGATGAAGCCATACGTGCGCGCGGGAGCGGCCGCGCTGCTGGCTGCCGTTCTCGTCGGCGGCTGCGACGGTTGGCCGTGGGGCGGCGGAAGCCCTTCGCCGACGCCCGGATCGGCGGACGTCACTCCCGCGCCCGGCAAGGACGCGCCCGGCATCGCCTCCGATCTGTCCCCCTCCGGCCATCATGGAAGCACGGCCGTCCCGGGAGCCTCCGGAGAACCTGATACGGACGATGCTGGGAGCGAAACCTCAGGCTACCGGCTGATGGGCCTGCGCCCCGCCACGCCATCGCATCCCGGCACGGAGGCCGGGATGGTAACGGTGCTGCACGGCAAGCCCGACAAACGTTATCCGCTGCAAGACGGCGACCGGAAGCTTGACGTGTACGCTTACCCGTCGTTCCGCGTCGGCATCACGCCGGATAACCGGGTGGCGTTCGTGGATGTGTTCGATAAGGCGGATACCGGATTGGGGAAAATCGGCGTGCATTCGACCGCCGATGAAGTCCAGAGCGAGCTCGGCAAGCCGCAGAGCCAATCGCCGTACGTCTTGACGTACAGCAAGGGCGGCGTCGTGCTGAAGTTCGATCTGGACGTCAAATCCGGCCGCGTCCTGTCCGTCAAGCTGTTCGCCGAATCAACCCCATAGCTTCCTCCGGAAAAACCGGAGCCAGATCGCCGCCGCCACCGCGACGAGAACCGTCACGGCGGCGGCGAACCAACCCGCGTACGCATGAATCGTCTCCATAATCGCCCGCCAGTTCTCTCCGATGATATGCCCCAGCGTGACGAAGGTTACGCACCAGACGAGCGCTCCCCCTCCCGCGTAAGCCAGATAGCGGCCGAACGGAATTCGGCTGATCCCTGCAATGTAGCAGGTGAACTGCCGAACGCCCGGAACCCAGTAGCCGAAGCTGACCGTCCACGATCCGTAACGCTGAAACCACGCTTCCGCCTGACGCAGCCTCTTCTCGGACAGCCTCACCCATCTCCCGTATTTGTCCAAAAAAGGCCTCCCCAGCTTACGCCCGATCCAGTAGCTGACGGTCATGCCGGACAAGCTTCCGGCGAAGCAGACCGCCAGCGTCGCGCTGTAATTCAGATAAGCCGGCGCTCCCTTGGGCAGAGAAGTCAAGTAGCCGGCGAACGTCATCAGCGTTTCGTCGGGAACAGGCAAGCCGACCATGCCGAAGCCCAGCAGGCCGAACAACGCCCAGTAGCGGTATACCGATATGACTCCCAGTATCCAATCCAACAAGGAAGTTTTCCTCCTTTTGAAGCGGCTTTCATGCAGCGGCTGGCATGCCTGTCCCTTCCTCAGCATATAGTGATGGAGGGTCCGGTGACGCGGACCCGTCCATGACTCAAACTTTTGGAGGTAAGCTATGCGCGCTTTGGCCCAAATCCTGCAAATCGCTTTCACCTATGTAGGAACCGTAATCGGGGCCGGTTTCGCCTCCGGGCAGGAGGTTCTGCAATTTTTCACCCGTTACGGCTGGATGGCGACGATTACGATCGGCATCTCCACTTTACTATTTATTGCCGTCGGGCTGCAATTAATGCTGCTTGCCCACGAACGGAATACGGATTCTTACGAAGATTTGGCCCGGCATCTGTTCGGCGAACGGCAAGGGAAATGGATCAGCTCGTTTACGCTCGTGATCCTGTTCGGCATCTCCACCGTCATGCTGGCAGGCGCCGGTTCTGTGTTTCGCGAGCGGTTCGGCCTGCATTACGAGACGGGTCTCATCGTCACGCTTGTGCTGGCCTGTCTGGTCCTGATCCGCGGACTGCCCGCGATCATGGCCGTCAATACGTTTGTCGTGCCGGTGATGGCCGTGCTGATCGTGTCGACGGTCGTCATGTCCGCCGACAGTCCCCGTGCCGATAACTGGCTGACGCTCGATTCGGATTACCCGAGCTGGCAAATATGGCTGTCCCCTTTTTTGTACAGCGCGTTTAATCTGTCGACCTCCCAGGCCGTGTTGGTCCCGCTGGGGGCCCAGGCCCGCAGCCGAAAGACGATCCTGTTCGGAGGGCTGCTGGGCGGCGTAGGCATCGGCGCGCTGCTTGTCGGCATCCATTTCTCGCTGTCCGCCCGAATGCCGGGAATCTCGCAGTTCGAGGTGCCGATGGGACAATTGGCCGAACAGTTCGGCCACTGGTTTGCCGCCGCCTTCTCCCTCGTCATCTTCGGCGAGATATTCACGACGCTGATCGCCGACGTGTACGGGTTGTCCCTGCAATTGCGCGGCCGGTTCGGCTGGCGCCCCTCCTTGTCCGTCCCGGGGCTGCTCCTCGCCTGTTACGTCTTCAGCCACATCGGCTTCAGCGCGCTGCTGTCCGTCCTCTATCCGCTATTCGGCGCGATCAGCCTCGTCTGGCTGCTCTTGATGCTCGGAAGACGCCGCTCGAACGGATAGCGCCTTCGCGCCGGCGATCAGCCGCAGCAGCACGAACAGGCGGACAAAAGCGAACAGTCCGGCAAACGATATCACGACGAATCCCGTCAGCACGTAACCGAGATGATAATACGGCAGCTCCGCGCGATCGCGGATGGATAACAAGCTGACCGCCAACAGGAAAACGAAACCGATCAGAAACAAGAAGACCGCCGCATAATCGGCGACCGTCCATCGGCCGAGAACGTCCATGGACGATCTGGGCGAAGACCGGCGCGCGATCATGTCCCGCAAGGCCATCCCCGTCGCGATCAAAGCGATCGAGCCGAGAACGGCGGCGGCCGCCGTCAACCATTCATACATACAATTTCCCTCTTCCCTCTGGATTCAAGCGGAGAGTTGGACCGCCAGCCATACGAACAATCCCAGCGTCCATACGGACAGCAACATTCCCCATACCGCGGCGGGAACGAATTCCGGCCCCGGGATCGGCTTCCACAGCCAGCGCGTCCAGCCCGGACCGCTCGTCCAGCCGTCGGACTTGAGTCCGCCCGCCGGTTTCTTCTCCCCGGTGCTTTCGGCCGGCCTGATGTTGTCGGTGCGGATCGTTCCGGTCCGATGTCCGATCCGGTATGTAATCGGCCTGGCGTCTCGTCCTTCCCGCCTGTCTTCGCGGTCCCGATGATCCATTTCGCTCCCCGACCTTCCGTTCTTCGAATAAGAGTGGCGCGTTTCGTCCGAACACGCTACAATTATGTTTTAATCTCCTATATCTTAGCATCCAAGTGCGGATGTCGAAAAGACCTTGTTGCAAGAGGAAGCGTTCCCACCGTCGGCGAACACGACGGTTCGCCGCGAATGCGGACGAAAATCGGCAATCGCCGTTCACCTGTCAAAAAAGGGGGAGCAAGTTATGGCTGTCGCTTGTGTAAGCGGCGGCGCGCAAGGCATCGGCCGGGCTATCGCCCTTGCCTTTGCCCGCGCCGGATACGGCGTGTCGATCGCCGACCCGGACCGTCAGGCCGGGCTCGAGACCATTCAATGGATACGCGCGGAGGGCGGCGACGCGATGTACGTCAACGCCGACGTGTCGTCGCCCGACGACGTCGCAAAATGGATGAGGCTGACGGAAGCCGAGCTCGGGCCGCCCGACGCTCTCGTGAACAATGCCGGCATCGGCCACACCGTGCCGTTTCTGGAGCTGAAGCCGGAGGATTTCGACCGGGTGCTGGCGGTTAATCTGAGGGGAACGATGTTGTGCTCGCAGGCCGCCGCCCGCCTGATGGCCGCGAAGGGGTCGGGATCGATCGTCAACATCGCGTCCACCCGGGCCTTGATGTCCGAACCGGACAGCGAGAGCTACGCGGCTTCCAAGGGAGGCATCGTCTCCTTGACGCATGCGATGGCCGTCAGCCTCGGACGCTACGGCATCCGCGTCAACTGCATCAGTCCCGGTTGGATCGAGACGCGAGACTGGCAGTATTCGGAGCGCGCCGAGACGCCCGTCCATTCCGAGCGGGACCGGCTTCAGCATCCCGTCGGCCGGGTCGGGCGTCCCGACGACATCGCGGAAGCCTGCTTGTTCATGTGCCGGTCGGCCGGCTTCGTCACTGGCCAAAACTGGGTGATCGACGGCGGCATGACGATCAAAATGATTTACGAATAAGGATCGACCATTACAGAGAGAGAAATCTGGAGGGAGAGCAACATGTGGTTGTTATTAGCCGGACTGGCGGCTGTCGCTTTCGGGCTCAGGGGAATTTTGTACCAGTGGAGCGCCAAGCAGCCGATGAGCCGCAACGCGATGCTGTTCGGCGTCTACGTGTCCGGCCTTCTCATCACGCTGTGCGCCGGTTTCGCCTTCGGACAAACCTGGTCCGCGGGGGTCTGGGTCGGCGCGGCGATGGGGGCGATGTCTTATTTGGGCAACGCCTCCATGTACAAAGGATACGCCACAGGCAAAGCGTCCATCGTCGCGATCCTGGTGGGCATGCCGCCGGTGCTCGTCGTCCTGGGCGCGTTTCTGTTCTGGGGCGAAAAGCTGACTCCGGTTCAGACGGCCGCCTTCGCCGTACTGATCGCGGGGGCTCTGCTCATCCGGGCCTCGAACGATCTGTCGCTGAGCAACTTGCAGGGAGCCGGCTGGGGAGCGGCCGCGATGTTCTGCTTCGCCTGCACGGACCTGCTGTCGAAGCAGGCTACCCGGACGGGAGCCGATTCGCTGCCGACGCTGACCGTCATGTTCGCGACGGGCGCGCTGCTGTTCGGCTTGACCTGGCTCGCGGACCGCAAATCGTCCCGGGACGCCCGACCGGATGAGAGCGCGCGGGACGAAGCGGCAGCGGGCCGCAGGTGGACGACGTCCCGCACGCTGCTGTGGGGCCTCGTCGTCGGCTTGACCAACTGCACGGGGATGATCCTGGTGATGCCCGCGTTCAAGCTTGGCGTAACCGGCCTCGTCTCCGCCATTATCGCCATGAACGCGCTGATCGTCGTGCTCTATGCGAGGGTCGTGCTGAAGGAGCCCTTTCACCGGCTGGAGACGGTCGGCATCGTCTGTTCTCTCGCCGGAGTCTTCGTGCTGCAGTTGGCCGGTTGACCGAATCTCCGCTCGAACAAGGGGCTGTTCCCGGGCAGATCGTTCTGCTTCGCGGGAACAGCCCCTTCGTCTTGCCGGGCTCATCCGGCAGGCCGCCCCGATTCGCCGATCGAGACGGTCGCGAGCCGGTTGCCCATGATGCGCTTGGCCCAATCGCGGATATGCGGATGGCAGGTGAACAGCAGCACCTGCATGCGCTCCGCCAGCGAGCCGACCTGCCTGAGCGCGAGCTCCGTCCGTTCCGCATCGAAGTTCACGAACAGGTCGTCCAGAACCAACGGCAGCGGCAGCCCCCGCACCTCGGCCAAATGCTCGGCGAGTCCGAACCGGAGCGCCAGGTACAACTGCTCCGATGTCCCCCGGCTGAGCCGGGCCGGCTCCACCCGTTCGCCGTCCGCGCGCACGGCCATAAGCGCGCCGTCCGATTCGGCGACGCCCCGGTAGCGCTCCCCCGTCAGTCCGGCGAAGAAGCGCGATGCGCGGCGCAGCACGTCCGGCTGCCGGTCGCGCTCGTATGCGGCGCGCGCCTCTCTCAGCAGCGCCGCCGCCAGCGCATGGACGCACCAGGCTTCGGCTTGCCGCAAGAGCTGTCCCCGAAGCTCCTCCAGCCGCTGCAGGCGATCCGTCTGTTCGGCGGCCCGCCTCAGCTCCTCGGCGGCTTGCCGGCGTTCGCCCTTGCGCTCCCGAAGCCGCTTCAGCTCCTCCTCGATCTCCCCGACGGCGTCGCGCGCGGCTTGCAAGGCGGCCCCAAGCTCTTCCGGCGGAAGCGCGGCCAGGCGGGCCGCCTCGCCGTCGGTTCCGATCAGGGAGGCCAGCAAAGCTTCGAGATCGCCGATCGCTCTCCGCTCCTCCAGACGCTCCTGCCTCAAGCGCAGCAGCCTGCGCAGCTCCTCGGGGCTCCCGGCTCCGCAAGCCCGGAGCAGCCCGTCCAGACTCCTCCGAAGCTCCTCGGCCCGCGCGGCGCACTCGTCGAACGCCGCCTGGCGCTCGCGGCAGGCGATGTCCGCCCGCTCGCGGTTCCTGCTCCGTTCCGCCGCCGCCTCGTTCATCGCTTTCCATCGGCGCAGCTTCCCGACCGCGTCCTCGCCCGGAAGCGCGTCCCCGCCGGCGGGGACGGCCTCGGCCACGCGCCGCTCGAAGTCCGCGATGGCGGCGGCCAGCCGCTCCCGCTCGCCACGCGCGGCGTCTCGCCGCCCGAACAGCGGCTTCGCCGTCTCGGCGAGCCTCACCAGGTCGAGCGCCGCCTCCGGCGAGACCGTTTCGCCCAGGCCGAGCTCCTCCGCGCCGGCCCGCCGCCACTCCGCCCAGGCCGCCTCCAGCGCGCCGGCCGCCGCCTCGCGCCGCGACGCCGCCGCGGCCAACGCGCGCTGCGCAGCATCTCGCGAGGCGGCCGCCCGGGCGTGGCGCAGCGCCGCCGCTTCCCGCGCCTGCAGCAGCTGCGCCCGACGCGCGTACGCGGCCTCGAAGCGCGCCGCCAGCACATCGGCGCTCGCTTCGGCAGGCGCGGCCGCTCCGGCGGCGGCTTCGCCGACGGCAGCCGCCAGCGGCGCCAGCCGGCGCTCGAGCCGCACAGCCGCGGCGCTTCCGGCGCGGGGCTCGGCCGCCGGAGCGGGGGCGCGGCGGCCCC